>JANQEC010000103.1 GCA_028278585.1 Cyclobacteriaceae bacterium
TTCATTTTACATTCTTGATGACAGCCTTGGAGACTTTGGGATCGACGGTCTCGATCCAGAATCACACCGCTACTTCGCAATTTACTTTCCTGAACGGCCCCGTGACGACTTAATCTACCAAAAGATTCGCGACAAGATGTCTATGGACCTCAAAAAGATCAGCAAGCAGATCGACACAAACAATCTTCATGTGGAATCATGGGTCTTTGTCGTGCCTTTTGATTCTGACAAGAGGATCGCTGAACATGCTCAAAAACTTGAAGAGAAACACGGTATTCCAATTATGTTGTTCGGCCAAACAAAGCTCGAACAACTTCTCTCAAAATATTCCCACCTGAAACAAGATTACTTTGGGGATTATGGTGATATTTCTGATGTGGTCAATCGGATTAGAGAGATCGCAGAAGGGTCTTCAGTAGATCTCGACCTACTCCAAGGTCTTATCATGACGGCTGAGCAGAATATTACAGAGAAGATCGAAAACCGAAAACTATATCTGTTGCGAAAGAATCTCTCAATGTACACCGACATTGCACGACGATTATCATTAGTATATGAAAAAGGTTGTAGTGAGATCAACTCCTTGCTACAACATATCCAGTCGTTTCTAGTCCATATCCTTATTCAAGCAGATCCAGACATGATGCTGTTTCAGATCATTAACGATGAAATCCTCCAAGCACAACATGATATTGCGATTGGATCAGGAGATAAAATATTCCCAGGAATCATCATAAAAAGCCGTGCCTACGCGGATGTCACACTAACGGTCAACTCAGTAGAAGGTATTGGATACTTACAGCGGAAAAACTACACTTGGTGGCTGGTCAGTTCACTTTTTTTATTGTCATATCAATTCCATCACGGAGAAGCAGATGTAAGGACAGCCATTGGTCTTGAACATTTTCAGGCATTACTGGGGCAGCGTCTTCATGCCCAAGAGGTTTATGAAGCTAACTATGAATCAGTCTGTGAGTTAGCGCGTAAAAGGCGACCAGATCTCTATCCATATTTGCAAAAGGTATACTACCTCGTAGAAGAAGGGGTCAAAGAAATTCCAGAAAACATTGCAGATCATGCACCCTTCAAAGGACCGAGTGGCCTTTCTGAAAAGGAATAGAATTTACTAATAATAAAGAAATAAGCTGACCGAAAATTCCCAATTGCTGAGTACTTGTGAAGGCCGCTTTTGTAGAGCCCGACGTGCCTGGTTGAAACAATCTGGAAAAGTAAGGCGAAACGAAAAAAGAGAACCTGCGAGGGCATCCTTCCAGCGAGGTCTGGAGGGCTTTTCTGCATTTCAAAGAAATGT
>JANQEC010000058.1 GCA_028278585.1 Cyclobacteriaceae bacterium
AGGGGAGTTCATTGCATGTTCAGCACGATTGCAGGTCCCACACCCTCCCGGTGCACCTTTTTTCCTTCTAACGGGCAGGATGTTCTCGATGTTGGGAGGAGGAGATTTAGAGCAAATTGCTTATTGGGTAAACATTCTGAGTGTTATGAGTAGTGCATTCTTTGTTCTATTCATTTTCTGGTCAATCACACACCTTGCAAAAAGGATACTTAAAATTAAAAATGGTGAAGAATCAACCTCTGATACCATTCTGATCATGGCGGCTGGTCTCACAGGAGCACTTGCATGCACATTCTCAGATTCATTCTGGTTCTCTGCTGTTGAGGCTGAAGTATACGCGATGTCTGCTTTTTTTACAGGTTTTGTATTATGGGCTATTCTCCGGTGGGAAAATCTAAACGAAGAACAAGATCGTGCAAGATGGCTTATTTTGATCGCTTACATGATGGGGCTGTCCATTGGAGTCCACCTTCTAAACCTCGTCGCAATCCCTGTGCTGGCGCTAATTGTTTACTTCAAATACTATGAAAAAGTGACAAGAAATGGGGTTTTAGCTACGCTAGCTATTTCTGGTTTCATCGTCATATTCATACTTGAGGGGATTATACCAGGCATTCCATCTTTAGCTGGGAAAATCGAGATCCTATTTGTAAACAATTTTGGAATGCCATTTGGATCAGGAGTGATTTTCTTTGCCATCATTTTCCTGGGTGGATTGATCTATGGTATCCGCTATTCCATTAAAAACAACAAGTACATTCTTAATACAGCACTACTAAGCTTTACATTCATAATGATTGGATATTCATCTTACATGATGATTCCAATTCGAAGCAATTACAATCCACCAATTGATGAAAACAATCCTGAGGACATCATCTCTTTTGTATCATATTTAAAAAGAGAGCAATACGGAAGTCGACCTCTTTTCAAAGGCCAATACTATACTGCAACGCTCATTGACAATAAAAAAGGAGCTACAGTGTATATGCGGGGTGAGGATAAGTACGTGCAAAAAGACTACAAGGTCGAGCAGGTCTTTGATCCGGAGCACACCACAATTCTACCCAGAATGTATAGCTCTGATCCCAATCACATAAATAAATATCTTGAGGTCACAGGTTTAAAAAAAGGTGAGAAACCAAGCTTTGGTGATAACATATACTACCTCTTCAAGCATCAACTTGGATATCAGTACATGCGATATTTCTTGTGGAATTTTGTAGGAAGAGAATCGGACATTCAAGGGGCTTCCTGGGTTGGGATTACCGACGCCTTCGACAAAATTCCATCATCCTTAGCCGCTAATCGTGGAAGGAACATTTATTTTGCTCTTCCCTTGATATTAGGCTTGTTGGGCATATTTGTCCAATACAAAAAAGATCCGAAATTATTCTCTGCCATTGCTCTGCTTTTTTTCATGACAGGAATTGCTATCGTTCTGTATTTGAATACACCACCAATAGAGCCAAGAGAACGAGACTATATCTATGCCGGATCGTTCTACATGTTTACCATTTGGATCGGATTTGGAGTCCTTATGCTTTACGATTTGATAAATCGCATTTCGAAGCAAGAAAAAATAGCGGCTATAATGGCTGCTGTCCTGGGACTAAGCATCCCGGTGTTGATGGCTAGTCAGACCTGGGATGATCATGATAGGTCAGACAGGTATTTTTCGGTTGACGCAGCTAAAAATTATTTAGCATCCTGTGCACCAAATGCGATCATATTTACCGGTGGAGATAATGATACATTCCCTTTGTGGTATGCCCAGGAAGTGGAAGGTTACAGACGGGATGTACGTGTTATTGTCCTGAGTTATTTCAATACAGATTGGTACATCCAACAGATGATGCGACCCGCTTACGAATCCACCCCACTACCGTTCGGGCTGACGGCTAAGCACTATCAGCAAGGTGGATTAAACGATTACCTGCCGGTTGTTGAGAATCCGAATATCAAAGGAGCCATTAGTGCCATTCAATTTATGAAGGCCATAGAGCAGGAACATCCTCAATTACAAATTCCTACTTCAATAAGCAGTTATAATTCAATTCCAGGGAGGCGACTAATACTGACAGGTATTGATACCAATAAAATCAAATCAATGGTGCCTGAAGAATTACGAGACACGGTACAACCTTACATGGACATCAGCATTAAGGGACGGGCTTTGGAGAAAAAGGACCTGGCAATACTTGATCTTATCGTAAATGCAAATTGGGATCGTCCACTCTATTTTAACAATACCTCGCTTGCTAATACTAACCTCGAACTAACTCCTTATATGATCCAGGAAGGTATTACCACTCGATTACTACCTGTACTAAATACCAATCCTCAGGCTGGCTTCTCAGTAAACACTGAGGTGATGTATGACAATGTGATGAACAAATTTCAATGGCGTGGGCTTGACAATCCTGACATCTATCATACACAGGATTATATGGGCTTCTGTCTCAATTCGAGAAGTACTTTCAATTCATTGGTTCGAGCATTGCTTGATGAAGGAGATTACGAAAGAGCGAGAAATGCTTTGATAAAGTGTCTGGAAGTAATGCCAAACGAATCCATCCCTTATGATTACTTCAGCGTGGCACAAGTTGATCTTTTACTCCAGGTAGGAGAGCCAGAACTTGCCGGGCACATAGCAGAGGTAACCAGCAATGACGCGGTGGAATGGCTGGATTACTATTTTGAAAAGGGAGTACGTGACCCAATCACTATTCAGAAAAGACTACTCTACCTGAATGAGTTAGCCAGAGCTTATAGATCAAACGATGAAAGGGAGTTGGCAAGCAAGTATGAAAACTTATTCAACGAGTACTACACAGTTATTGCAGGAGATCAGGTAAATAGATCTAATCTTTAAGGAGAGTAGTTGTTCGCTTATTGCGGCTTGAGGAGGAATTTTTTGGCCATCTTAAATCTGGCCGATTCGTCTTGAACGACTAAAAAGTAGTAACCAGTTGCAAAATCTTTTAAGGGAATCCGATATTTTCCAGAACCCAACTCTTCCGGTTTGATTAACATCTTGTTTCCGATCATGGAGTTAAGCTCAAACGTTACGTTTTTTAAGGAATTATCAACCTCAACAAAAACATATTCAACAGCCGGGTTGGGATAGACTGTAAAGTCGGCCTGTTGAGACAGATCATTTTCAGATTCCTGTGCTAAAGTTGTAAAACTGAAAGCGATGGCGAACGATAATATGATCAGTTTATTGCGCATTCTTATTATACAAATTACGCAATTTTTTTCAGTTTGTTCCCTATCCAGATAAAATATTAATGGTTAAATAACGTTAATCAGCGCGGTTTTGATAGTATTATTCTAATAAATAATTGATTTTAACCTTTTTGAAGGGGTTTTTGAGGTATTTGCTTCTTTGTCGACAAAATTCAACTTTTAATCTAATTCCAAGGGAACATAGCGGATTTAGACACCTTTTTTTCTAAAAGAGTTGGAAATAGAGGAAATAATATCTGTTGCAATCAAACTAATTTGACCGATCTTTTCTGCCGCAATGTCGCCAGCCAAACCATGAACATAGACTCCTAAACGCAATGCATCTAGTGGCTCTAATCCCTGTGCTAGAAGAGATGAAACAATACCTGTCAAAACATCTCCACTACCGGCAGTCGCCATTCCTGGATTTCCGGAAAGGTTAAAATAGATATCCCCGGCATTGCTACACACCGCTGAGTACGCACCTTTCAATACGACATGTAGCCCATACTTCCTGCAAAATGTTCTGAGCAACTCCAATTTATGAAAGTCATCTTTCCATTCTCCTACCAGGCGCTTGAATTCCCCTGGATGTGGGGTAAGAATCGATCCCTCAGGAATTTGATTTAACAAGGATTTATTTTCCGATAAAATATTCAAGGCATCGGCATCCAGGACAATCGGTTCCTTTGCGGGCTTCAAATAATTTTCAAATGCTTCTTTAGTAATATCTTCAGTACCAATTCCAGGACCAATTGCCACAGTTGAACTAATCTCTGCTATCTCGGAAATGTGATTTTGGTCTCTGTCAGCAACAACCATTGCTTCCGGAACCGATATCTGAAGAATCTCTATGCCACACTTAGGTACTTGTACGTTTATTAAACCTACCCCGGTTCTGAGCGCTGCTTTGGCACATAAAACCGCAGCACCCATTTTCCCAAGACTACCCGCAACAATCAATAACTTCCCAATTTGGGATTTATGCGAGAACTTGTCCCGGATAGGCATCAGTTTTTCAAGCTCTACTTGCTCAGAAAATAAAAACGATGATTCTTGACTAGCTATGAATTCTTGATCTAATCCTATATCAACTACATGCCACTCACCTACGAACTCGTGATATTGAGGTAGAAAGAAAATTAACTTTGGTGTTTGGAATGAAATCGTATGATCAGGTTTAAACACCACTGACGCGTTTTCGGTTGGGGCATCTGAATAAAGTCCGGACGCTATGTCTATCGCAACTCGAGTAACTTCTTGTTGGTTTAAATATTGAATTAACGCTAAAGCAAGTCCTTCTATTGGTCGTGATAGCCCAGAACCAAACAGCCCGTCAATCACTATCTGTCCTGTCTGGAAATCAGGAAAATCAGAAGACTCTTTTAGTGTGACAAATTTCTTTGTTCGCTTTAGGTTCTTTTCAAAATCTACAGAGCCGGTATCCCCTAAAACGAAAATCGAAACTTCCCATCCAGCATCGATCAGCATTCTACCGATGGCCAGTCCATCACCGCCATTATTGCCGGTTCCACAAAAAATCAAAACAGGTCTTTTGTTGGTAAAAAGCTGTGTAAACTTTTTAACGAAAGCACGGGAAGCCCGCTCCATTAAATCAATGGATAAGATAGGCTCATTTTCAATGGTAAATTGATCTGCCGCTCTGATCTGAGATGAGCTTAAAATTTTCATTTGTTACCGGTCAACTTCCCCCATTAGCAAATCTAGCGAACCAACAATTGCAAAAAGATCTGATATCATACACCCCTTACTAATTTCCGGAAGCACGGAGAGATTAGAAAAACTTGGTCCACGAGCTTTACATCTAAAGGGCTGATCTGATCTTCCATCAGCTCTGAAAAAGAATCCCAACTCTCCTTTGGGATTTTCAGCCCTTACGTATAAATCCTGGGCTTTGGGTCTGATTTTTTTGGGAACCATTTCTCTGGGGTCGAATTCACGGGTTCGTTTGTGGTCACCAAGAAGTTTTTCTACGCATTGCTCAACAATCCTTATTGATTCCAAACACTCCTTATACCGTACCCAGTTTCTATCCCAACAGTCACCAACGATACCCATTTCTCCTTTCCCTGTTGGAACATCAAATTCAATTTCCGGATACACGCTGTATTTGTCGATCTTTCTAAGATCGAATTTTAACCCGGAAGCCCTCAGCATCGGCCCAGTAATGCCATTGTTAACGGCCAGATCCAAAGGTAAAACTCCCACCTTAGCTGTACGCTCAATAAAGATTTTGTTTGATATTAAAAGTGTTTCGACCTCTTTCAGTTTTGGCTTCAGGTAATCAACAAACTCTTTCGATCGTTCCTCGAACCCAACCGGAAGGTCATTGTACACACCTCCAACCCAGATGTAGTTATAAAGCATTCTGGCACCACTTGCCCACTCGAGCATTCGCAATATATGTTCACGATCTCTCATCATCCACAAGAAAGGTGTGATAGCTCCTATGTCGAGTCCGTAAGTTCCTATTGACACAAAGTGTGAGGCAAGACGGTTCAATTCCGAGACCAGAACCCGAATGTATTCAACTCTTTTCGGGATTTCCTTATCAATTCCCAGCATTTTCTCCACCCCCATTACGAAAGCCCATTCATTGTTCATGGCCGCCACATAATCCATCCTGTCAGTGTATGGGATCACCTGGTTATAGGCCAGGGATTCGGCATGTTTTTCAAAACACCTGTGCAGATACCCGATATGAGGCACCACATCTTTGACAATTTCTCCATCAGAAATCACCTCTAGCCTAAGAACACCATGAGTCGCAGGGTGCTGCGGTCCAACGTTGATGATCATCTCCTCACTTTTCAGATCCGACTCATTGTGCTTGAGAGGTTCTGATGCAATTAAGGGAGAATATGGTTCTCTTGATTGCATTACAGAATTAAGAATGGGAAATTGAAAATTGGGCTGTCATTTATTCTTTCGATTTAGAACTCTTGATTATTGAGATTAGCAAACGTTTTAACTCTTTGGAATGTATGATTAACTCATCAATCCCATCTTTTGATAGTTTTGAATCTTTAATTAACCTTAACCAATAATGTGTCTCATGAGCTTCTTTATTTGCTATTGCCAGTTTATGAATGAAGTCTGCTTTGGATTCCGCCTGCTGTGCTTCCTCAGATAAAGCTCCGATCGCCGTGCCACTTCTAAGAACCTGTTTTGTTAAAACAAATTCCTTTTCCACAGCTTGAATTCTCCTTGTAAATTGAATAATTGCTAAGGCAAAAGCGTAACTTTTATCCAAAAGTGGATTTTTTTTTCTTTCTATAGAATAACCTTCATTTTCCATTATCAATTTCCCATTTCACTACAACACCATGGTACTTCTCCTGCTCCACATAATCTTTCCTCAAGGGGAATCCTTCCCAATCTTCAGGAAGCAAAATTCTTCGGAGATCAGGATGATTGTTGAAATGAACCCCGTAAAGATCAAATGTCTCTCGCTCATGCCAATCTGCTGTTTTCCAAATGTCTGATATGGAATCTATTGAAGGGTTATTCCTATCCAGCTCCACTTTCAACATAAGATGTAAATCATATGGAACACTGTAAAGGTTATAAATGATCTCCATGGTACCGACTTCAGGCCCATTATCAAGTCCGGTCAGGCAGGATAGTTGATCGAAATATGTATTCTCATTCGCATGAAGAAGTTCAC
>JANQEC010000129.1 GCA_028278585.1 Cyclobacteriaceae bacterium
GTGAGACGCGGTTTGATGGAACTAAGAAGTATTATGGAAGGCGCAGAACTAAATGAATGATGAAAGAGATTGATGACTTTTTAAGCAAAGAATGCAAAGAGGCTAGTGATGACCTCACACTTAAGCTGAATGAAGGTAAAGCCAATGTTGAGGACCTTGAGATCTTATGTCTGAAGTATCCCGATTGTGAAAAAATCCTAAGGGAGATCTTCGAGACCTGGCAAAAACTGGATACCCTGAAGGTGCCAAAGGAAAGCGCTGACCGGCGTGATCGGTTTTACAAAATGCTAGGCGATTTTGAAAGAGAAAACGATGGAAAATCAATTCCGATTTCAAGATCAGGATCATACGAGTTCTCTTCGATTCTGAAACTTGCTGCAATGCTTGTAATAGGGATTTTTATTGGTGTTTTAAGTGCAAATTATGGCGAAAACGGAAGTAATTCGGATCAAAGTTCCAGTACATCTGTTTTAACATCCATGGTTTCAGCGTCTACTACAGAGCGTCTGGCAGCCGTTCAGTCCATCAAAAGCATTGATAGCCCTGAAGATCAGGTATTCGAAGCACTTTATCAAGCCATCATCAATGATCCGAATATCAACGTACGGTTAAGCTCCATTGAAGCGATCCTGCATTTTGCTGATCAGCCAGCCGCACGATCTAAGCTCATAAAAGCACTTGTCTATCAGGATTCACCAATTGTTCAAATGACGCTGGCAGAAGTGATCATCCGGTTACAGGAAGAAGGTGCAATTGAAGAGCTGCGTAAGCTTATAAAAACCAATCAGTTACATCCGGAAGTCAAAATGCAGCTAAGAGAGACATTGGATACATTATAAAAATGAAAAACGAAAAAAATGAAATGAGCATAATGCTCAACTTAATCATTGAGCGCTATAAACCTAAAATGATTGGAGAGTACCAAATGACTTATTTCTTAAACTTTTAAACTCATGAAACTTATATCTACAATCACATTTTTACTCCTTTTCCTTTCAAGCATAGGGCAATCACATACCGATAAACAGGAGTACACCATTGATGTCAAAGATTTGGATGCATTTCACCTTTATAACAGGGATGGCAATGTAAAGGTCAAAGGTATCAGCGGTCAGGTAGCAACCATGAAGGTTACACGCAAGCTTAGCACCTCTTCAACAAGAAAATTAGAAGAAGCCAAAACAGAGATCAGGCTGGATTCCATTAAGGAAGAAAATGCCATCTATTATTTCATCCAATCAAATGAGCACACCTTTCGAATAGACGAAGATGGCATTGGCTATTATAACAGCTGCTGCAACTCTGGTTGGCGTGACGATAGAAGAGAGGTAGACTATGAATTCACCATTGAATTGGAGATTCCCAAATCCATGAATCTATTTGTGGCAACTCACAGAGAAGATCTGGAAATTGAAAATTTTGATGGGAAGCTGTATGCCAGAAACCATCACGATGATTTAACCGCCAAAAACTTAGGCGGAGTGGTGGCATTAAAAACACATCATGGAGATATTACGGCCAGCTTCACTAAAAACCCTTCTTCAGATTGTTCATATAAAACACATCATGGAGATATCAAGATAAGATACCAGGATGGGCTGTCAAGCGTAGCTTACTTCCAAAGCCATCACGGATCTTTCTTTACCGATTTTGACTGGAGTCCACAGACAGTTCCAGTCGTGAAGACCAACCTAAAAAACGGTACGAGATACAAAATGAGCAACCGTACGGCTGTGAAAATAGGTTCCGGAGGACCGGAACAAGATTTTAAAACCTGGCATGGAGATATCTACCTGCTACGGAATAATTAATAAACACTCAATTTTAGGACAATGAAAATACATAAATTATATACCCTACTATTTGCCCTCCTAATGCTAATGCATTTCGATGGGTCAGCACAAAGTGCCGGGGAACAGGAGTATACCCTACCCCTTAGCAATCCCGGACAACCAGGAAAACTATACGCAAAATTGCACCAGGGCTCGATCAAAGTAGAAGGCTATTCTGGTAAAGATGTAATTGTAAAGGTGATCCCAGGCGATGTAGATGACGATGATGACAACTATTCGTCAAGGTCGAGCCTCAGGCGCATT
Organism: Cyclobacteriaceae bacterium; assembly: GCA_028278585.1. Classification (GTDB taxonomy): domain Bacteria; phylum Bacteroidota; class Bacteroidia; order Cytophagales; family Cyclobacteriaceae; genus Ekhidna. The sequence continues at coordinate 2,097 of JANQEC010000129.1, forward strand.
CCAAATACAGCGACCCAATTTGAGATCATTGAACAAAGCAATGAAGTCAGGATTCAAGGAGTAAACAACAAGCATGTGAATTTCGAAGTAAAGGTACCTAGCCAGTTTTCATTACAGCTAAACACACACCACGACGGATATATTGAAGTATCTAACGTGACCGGTGAAATAGTTGCGGATGGACACCATGAGGATGTAGTTCTAAATAACATTGGCGGCTCAGCAATTGTCGATACTCACCACGGAGAAATCAAGGTTTCATTTACATCCATAAGCCCAAACACTCCCATGGCTTTCAGCACCTATCATGGAGATATCGATATTGAATTTCCTCAAAGTGTTAACGGGTCGATGAAGATCAAAACAACTAAAGGCGAGATATATACAGATTTTGAGCTTGATCTCAAGGTTGAATCAGCTGTTGTAAAATCCGGTGGATCAGGTACAAAAATAGAAGTTGGAGGATGGTTAAAAGGAGATATTGGATCGGGTGGTCCTGAATACCTGTTCAGCACCTATCATGGTGATGTTATTCTAAGAGAGAAGTGAAAACTCTTGAATTCGACAGAAAAGCCAATGAAGACCTTCATTGGCTTTCTTGTTTTAGAAGCCTGGAATCGTCATATTAACACGAAAACCAAAAAACAATCTTCTTTACTAGATTTGTGATGGCGACCTAAGAATCCCATGGAAAAGACAACTCAACCCAAAGAAGACATTGTTTGGGTATATAGTAAGGAAAAAAGAATAATCTACTATAAAGAGCCATACTCCACTTCTAAAGAACAACTTGACATCAACTTCCAAACGATCTCTAAACTAAGCAAGGATTTTGGCAAATTTTACTTAATAGTTGACTTATCCAATGCCTCCAGACCAACAGCAGAAATACGACAACATATTTTGGAAAAATTTGCCATCATCAGATCTACTGTACAACATGTTGCCATTTTTACAGAAAAAAACCTGCTACTAAATATGGCAGCTACATTTGTCATGAAAAAAACCGGATTGCCATCATTTTCTATTCATAAAAAACAAAAGGACGCCGAGAAAGCAATTGAAAAACACCAAGGATAGAAATATTACCAATGAAATCCTCAATCACATTCTCGATATCACATCGGGTAAATGCAGTATCACGGAGGAAAGTATCCTGGAGGAAAAGGATGAAGATTTGCAACGGATTCTCTCCGGGCTTCTTCACTTACACGAAGATTTTCAATTTCAAGTTGACAAGCTTAAAAAAAATGAACAACTGGAAAAGTTGAATGCACAGTTGACTGCTAAAAACCGTGAAATGGAGCAATTCGCCTACATAGCATCTCATGATTTGCAAGAACCAGTCAGAACTATTTCAAATTTTGCAAAATTGCTAAACACCAATTATGCCGGAAAATTTGATGAGACAGCTGACAAGAGTTTCAAGTTCATCATCGAAGCTTCAGATCGCATGAGTGCATTAATCAAAGGGCTACTCGATTATTCCAGGATTGGACGGGAAATTCGACTTGCAACAGTCAATTGCAACCAGTTATTAGTTGACATTAAACATGACCTTTCAGCCATAATTGAAGAAACCAAAACGGTAATCGAAGTTGGAGATCTCCCCAATGTTCTTGGAAATCCGACGGATATGAGGTTGGTTTTCCAAAATCTGATCAACAATGCTATCAAGTTCAGAAGAGGGGATGTGTCTCCAAGAATAACAATCAACTGCCTCAAACAGAAAAAACATTGGGAATTTTCCTGTAACGACAATGGAATTGGTTTTGAAGAGAAACACAATAAGAAGATCTTTCACATTTTTCAGCGTCTACACAGTAGGAAAGATTATGCAGGAACAGGGATCGGGTTGTCTCATTGCAGAAAAATAGTAGAACTTCATGGAGGAAAAATTTGGGCAGAATCTAAACCAAAAGAGGGAACTACGTTTTATTTTACGATCCCAAATTAACACCAATGAAAAATAAACTGAATTGCGTATTGCTAATTGATGATGATGAATCAACAAATTTCCTACATGAAATCATCATCAACCAAGCTGAGATTACGAACAAAGTGATCGCTCACCAAAGCGGTAATTCAGCGCTTGAATACCTTCGTAAGAAAATGAACGGTGAGTACCCACAGCCGGATCTCATCTTTCTGGATATCAATATGCCAGGAATGAACGGTTGGGAATTTCTGGAGGAATACAAAAAACTCGAGAAGGCACAGCAAGGAAAATTTGTGGTTGTAATGTTGACAACTTCACTACACCCTGAAGATGAAGCCCGGGCAAAGGAAATGTCTGAAATTAACGATTTCATGAACAAGCCTCTGACCGTTGAAATGCTACACGAGGTGATGGAAAAGTATTTCCCTGATCGATAGTACGAAAACACTAAGTCATGGATTTTAATCCCGAAGTTGACGAATACTTAAAGAAAAAAAATCATCCGCTCACATCTGAAATTCAGCGTGTGAGAGAGATCATCATGGCCACTGATAATAAAATATCAGAAACAATTAAGTGGAGTAGTCCAACATTTATGTACAAAGGGAATATCGCTTCCTATTTTATGAATGCGAAGAAACATGTGAGTTTGATGTTCCATAAAGGAGCTACCATCCATGATCCAAGTGGCCTGCTTGAAGGCGATGGCAAAGAGGCCAGGACTGCAAAATTTTTTGATATGGAAGACATTGAATCTAAGAAGGAAGCACTAGAGTCAGCTATCAGGGAGTGGATCCGAATGCAAGACGCTTGATCAAGCAAATAAAAACCAACTACATAAGATAGGTCCTGGTCTGAAGTGCTGAGAGCTAAATGAAAATTTGAACAAATCATGCAGTTGTTTCACTCGTGTATAGTTCTTTTTGGTGTTTAAAGTCCTAATTTTGCGCCCGAATTTATAGACATGCAAGAAATCCGGAATATCGCCATAATTGCCCATGTAGATCATGGCAAAACCACTCTCGTTGATAAAATCATTTACGCGACACAAGAGTTCAGGGAAAATCAGGAAAAAGGAGAATTGATCCTTGATAATAATGACCTGGAACGAGAACGTGGTATCACCATTTTGTCTAAAAACGTATCAGCCGAATACAAAGGCGTAAAGATCAATATCATTGATACTCCGGGTCACTCCGACTTTGGTGGTGAGGTTGAACGTGTTTTAAAAATGGCTGACGGAGTCATCCTCCTGGTAGATGCCTTTGAAGGCCCTATGCCTCAAACACGATTTGTCTTAGGAAAAGCCCTTGGGCTTGGTCTGAAACCAATTGTAGTCGTTAACAAAGTAGACAAGGAAAATTGCCGTCCTGAAGAAGTACATGAGCAGGTTTTCGATCTCATGTTCTCTCTTGATGCCACCGAAGAGCAATTAGACTTTGAGACACTCTATGGCTCAAGTAAGCATGGATGGATGAGTGATGATTGGAAACAACCAACAGATAGCATCACACCCCTGTTAGATAAAATAATAGAAGTGATTCCAGCTCCCGAATTCAAAGAAGGAGTTCCTGCAATGCGAGTCACCTCACTGGATTATTCTTCATTCACTGGAAGGATAGCCATTGGACGTGTTGTGCAAGGTGTACTCGAGGAAGGAGCGTCATTAGGTATTTCCAAAAGGGATGGCACCATGCAGCGGGTTAGAATAAAAGAATTACATGTTTTCGAAGGATTGGGAAAGAAGAAAGTATCTGAGGTAAGAGCAGGAGATATTTGTGCTGTTACCGGAATTGAAGGATTCGAAATTGGAGATACGCTCACAGATTTTGATAGTCCTGAAATTCTTCCACGAATAGCTATTGATGAGCCAACAATGAGCATGCTATTCGCGATCAATGATTCTCCATTTTTCGGTAAAGAAGGAAAGTTCGTTACCTCTCGCCATATTCGCGACAGGCTGACAAAAGAGCTTGAAAAGAACCTTGCTTTAAAAGTAGAGGAAACAGACTCTGAGGACAAGTTCCTGGTGTTTGGAAGAGGTGTTCTTCATCTTTCCGTTCTGATTGAGACGATGCGAAGAGAAGGCTATGAGCTTCAGGTTGGGCAGCCACAGGTTCTTTACAAAGAGATTGAAGGTCAAAAACACGAACCGATTGAGCACCTGGTGATAGACGTTCCCGATGAGTATTCCGGTAAGGCCATTGAAATGGTAACCCAACGAAAAGGTGAGCTGAAAGTGATGGAACCGAAGGGTAACATTCAGCATCTTGAATTTGAGATTCCTTCTCGTGGGCTAATCGGGCTTAGAAATAACATGCTTACAGCAACAGCTGGTGAGGCTGTGATGACTCATCGTCTCCAAGAGTACCAGCCATTCAAAGGTGACATTCCAGGGCGGAATAATGGCTCTCTCATTTCCATGGAACATGGTCCTGGTACGCCCTACTCGATCGACAAGCTTCAAGACCGTGGTTTCTTTTTCATAGACCCCGGGGTAGACGTTTATACAGGCCAGGTAATTGGAGAACATTCCAGGGGGAATGACCTTGTCGTTAATATTCAAAAGGGTAAAAAACTCACCAACATGCGAGCTTCAGGTTCGGACAATAATGCAAAGATCGCTCCTGCAAAAAAATTCAGTCTCGAAGAAGCTTTGGAATACATCCAAAAGGATGAGTACGTAGAAGTAACTCCAAAATCGATCCGAATGCGTAAGATCTACCTGGATGAGAATGAGCGGAAACGCATGACACTCTCAGCAAATTAGGAACGTAGATTTTCAAGTTAAAAGGAGCACACACACGGTTTATCCCTACAAAAGGCAAGTATGTCGTTTCTGAACTTAAAAAAGGTCTGAGTAGCCAAGGTATTTTCAAAAGTTGGTATGTTCTTTGAGTTCGTTAAATAAATCGATGCTTTAATCGAATACAGTTGGGGGTCTCGTGATCTCTGATGTACTTGAGATTGAGCACTTGAAAATAGATATTATGTTTCGCTACTCGTCTTCATCGATCGCACATATTTTCCCAGTATTGAGGTTCGGTATTGTATTTTTTCTCTTGCTGCTTTTCGTGCCGTCATCAGCACAAAAAACTGAACATCCGTTTAAACCGGGAGAACGGCTTAACTACACCATGCATTTCGGATGGTTTGAAGTAGGTAAGGCTGAGTTCTGGATTGATCCGGAACTTCAATACATCGATGGAGAGGCCTACTATTCAGTTCAGGGTGTCATAAGTCCCTCTTCCTGGGGAAAAATTTTTAAAGCAATTACCGGGTGCTATGAATCATTGATCAATGTTAAAACGTTACGGCCAATCCGGTCTCATCGTGAGATGAAATCAGGAAAAAAGGTAACAGATGTAAGAACGGACAACTTCAACTACTCGGATACACTCAAAATTCACACCTATGTTGAGGATGTAGACCAACACAGGTACCGGGCATTTCCACAGGAGGAGAACGTTCCAATGCGGGACTTCCTTAGTACCTTTCTTTTTGTACGCACCGTTCAGTTCAACAACGATGAGCCATTGGATATGCGATCGTTTTACTCGAACACGCTTTACGAATTCAGGGTGATACCTGGAGAGAAGAAAGATTATGATCTGAAAAAAAGTAAGATCAAGTCAAGAGAATACAGGCTTGAATTTCCGAAAAATGAATATTTCAAAAGAGGTAAAAACGGAGGTGCTATCGTTTCCGAAGAAGCCGACCGAAGACCTCTTCGAATTCAAATTGATATGACTTTAGGGAGTTTTTACCTAAAGCTGGATGAAGAAAGTTAAGCGATCAGGCTCTTTTCCCTGGGCTAAGACCTCTCCTACTCATCATTCATGAACAACTGAGCTATCCTGATTTGAATCCCATTGTAACGAAGCGGGCTACAGTTTGAAACCATCGCCACGATTACCTCCTGCTCAGGGAAAGTCACAAACTGAGTAATACCTCCAACACTTCCTCCACTATGTCCTACCCAATAATTTCCTTTGTCATCGGTAGAGCTTCTCCAGCCCATTCCATAATTGGTTGAATCACCATTTGCCAGGATTTGGGTAGTTTGTAAGGCCTCAAGTGTTTCCTTTTTCAGAAAGCCGGGTTTCATGTGCGCATGACCAAAGATGATCAGATCTTCAGCACTGCCAATAAATCCTCCACCGGCCCATTTATAACTGTTATCAACGTAGGGGGCATCGACAACACCTGAATCTCCTCGTACATAAAAATTGGTTCTGTTGGCTATGTCATTAATAGCGATATCTGCGGTTGTGTTTACCATTCCAAGCGGATCAAACACATTCTTCTGCATGTACCCAAGAAAATCTTCACCAGAGGCCCCTTCGATTACAGCACTGATCAGGTTCCATCCATAGCTCGAATAGCTGTAATCAGTCCCGGGCTCAAATAGCAAGCTATCATCTTGGAAAATGACTAATCCTTCATTGACCGTAGGGTAATACACATCACTCAACATTTCATTTCCCCGATAATGTCTGATCCCCGCAATGTGGCCGGCCGTTTGTTTGACGGTGATTGGGTATCTTTTTTCCGGAAAACCCGAGACATACTCCTGAACGGTCTTCGATACATCCAGTTTACCCTGTTCCATCAATAGCCCAATGGCAGAAGCTGTCAGCGTTTTGGAAACACTTCCAATACGAAACATGGTTGTTTTGGGGTCTACTCGCACCTGACTTTCAACATCTGAATATCCGAACCCCTCAGACCAAACCAATTTCCCTCCTACTGAAACAGCTACTGCCATTCCAGGCGTCTCATTCTCCTGCATTAAGGTATCAACCAATGCCCGGGCACTGCTGATGGCACTATCATAATTGGTTGCCGTTTGTTCAGGTTTAGGCTGGCAGGCAAATACAAAACTTAAGAGAAATAGGAAATAGAACTTTTTCATGACAGATCTTCTTTGGTTGTTAGTGCACCGAATTTAAAGAAAACCACTTAAGGATACTATAAAAATAGTATAAGAGGAAATCAGGTATCCAATTTAAAGGACTTTAGAAAGCCATACAGCAATCCACTCTGCCAATTCCGGTCGGTCAGGTAAAAGTCTTGTTGCATGTTCAGTTCCAGGAACAATAACCAATTCTACTTCCTGGCTTTTTTCCTGAACAAGCGCTGTAATCTCTTTAAGGTGTCGTTCATTTTTTGAAACCACAAATAACCAGGGCACTCCACTAGCGTCAATGCCATCAATGGATTCATCGCTGAACGAGCCTGGAGAAAGTGCCACATAGGCGTTGGCATACCCATTCAATCTTCCAGCTTCTGCCATTTCCTCACCGCTGTAACTCGCACCTATAACTCCTATTTTTTCTGGTAATAGATTTGGATGATTCTTCAAGTAGTTGATTGCAGCATTTACATCGACTTCCGAATCCCAAATAAGTGGATCTTGTGATCTCGAATAGGGAATGAATTTTTCCACATTTATACTTTCGCCATGACCTCTTAGGTCCAGCCGAAGTGAGGCAATTCCTCGATCTGCTAAATGTCCTGCCAGTTCTTCATAGACTGTCCGGTTTCCGTTCGCCTTATTCAACATCAATACAACCGGGACCTTCTCACTGGCGTTCGGGATCATAAGATCACCCACCAATTCCCATTCTCCATTTTTGACAACTACCCTAATTTCTTGTGCTGAAGATTCAATTATCAATGAGATTGATATGATTGAAATGAGTATTCTGGGTTTGGTTCTCATGCAATTAAATTTATATAGTCAACCGAAAATACATGAAGAGTTCTGCTACCATTGATTACCTTCTCAATTGTTCGCAAACGTGACAAAAAAATTCGCAAAAGTTGGAGCTACCCAAAAAACTGTCCGACGGAAAAGACGATAGAGAAGATCAATGTAGAAATTGCCATTTGTTTTAAGAATGGATCCAACTCCTTACCAGACTTTGACTTAACCGCACGGATGTTTTTTAAAAACAAAGGCCCCATAAGGATAAATGCAAGCTGAAATGCATGGCCGTAGTTAAGAAGAACAAATACAATACAAGCCAAGAATCCTACGGACAATAAAAATGAGTGATACAATCCTGCTTTCTCTTTGCCAATACGCACAGGGATTGAAAATTTTCCGGCTGCTTTGTCCGTCTCAATATCTCGTATGTTATTCACATTTAATACTCCAACAGCAAACAATCCAAGTGTTGTAGCCGGCAAGAAAATGGTCCAGTTAAGACTTTTCGTCTGAAGGAAATAAGTTCCTACAACCGCAACCAAACCAAAAAAGATGAAAACAAAAACATCTCCGAAACCAGCGTAACCATATGGATTTTTCCCCACTGTATATTTAATCGCAGCGGTTATTGCTATTATTCCTATACCAAAAAACACCAGAATCAATTTCCAATTATCAGGAAAAGCAAGGAATAGCAGGAGGCTCCCTGAACTTAATGTGAGCACAGAGAAAAGGATAAGTGCAATTCGCATCGAACTCCTGGAGATCGCACCAGATTGAACCATACGATCCGGGCCTTTACGATCTTCAGAATCAACACCGGACACGGCATCACCATAGTCATTTGCAAAATTGGAGAGTACCTGTAAGAAGATCGCAGTAAGTAATGTAAGACCAGCTATAAGAAAATCAAGTTTGGTATCATTCCAGGCCAGTACTGTTCCTACCAGGATGCTGGAAAATGCCAATGGCAATGTTCTCAAACGAGCAGCAATGATCCAGGACTTAATATTAGCTTTTGGCATTTGGCGATGATTCAAATCTACATTCGTTCTGGCACATTAATTCCCAACAAGCCCATTCCCATTTTCAACGTTTTTGCTGTTGATCGGGATAAGGCCAGTCTGAAGGACAATGCATCTTTATTGTTTTCATTGAAAATAGGCACTTCCTGGTAAAACCCATTGTAATCCTTGGCCAGGTCATACACGTATTGAGCCATAATAGCAGGAGAATAGTCATTAGCAGATTCCCTCAGTGTATCAATATAATTGGTCAATCGATAGATTAAATCAATTTCCCGTTGCGTAAGCTGTCCAACTTTTGACGAATCAAAAGATGTGGCTACTTCAAGCGTCTTAGCCCGACGAACAATTGCTGATATTCGTGCATGTGTGTATTGGATAAATGGGCCCGTGTGACCTTGAAACTCAATCGACTCCTGCGGGTTAAAGAGCATTCGTTTTTTGGGATCTACTTTCAAGAGAAAGTATTTGAGAGCACCATGTCCCAGCATTTTATACAACTCCTTAGATTCACTCTCATCCATCCCTTCAATTTTCCCTAATTCCACCGTATGCTTCTTAGCTGTACCAACCATCTCCTGCAATAGATCATCGGCATCAACGACCGTCCCTTCCCTGGATTTCATTTTTCCAGAAGGCAGATCCACCATTCCGTAGGACAGGTGGTAGAGGCCGTCTGAGTAGGCTCGGCCCAACTTCTTCATGATGGAGAAAAGGACCTTAAAATGATAATCCTGCTCATTACCAACCACATAAACAGATTTCTCAAATGGGAAATCATCGTGTTTCATTTCACAAGTCCCCATGTCCTGGGTCATGTATACTGCAGTCCCATCACCTCGCAAAACCAACTTCTCGTCCATTCCTTCTTCTGTCAGGTCTACCCATACCGACCCGTCCTCTTTTTTGAAGAACACTTCTTTCTCCAGCCCCTCATCTACAAGGTCCTTCCCCAGAAGGTACGTCTGGGATTCCTGGTACATCTTGTCAAATTGAATCCCCATAGCAGCATAGGTCTGATCAAAACCCTCGTAGACCCATCCGTTCAGTTTCTCCCACAGTCCGACTGTTTCAGGATCTCCTTCCTCCCACTTCTTCAACATTTCCTGTGCCTCTAAAATGGATGGAGCTTCTTTTTCGGCAACTTTAGGATTCGTACCAGACTGGATCAACTCCTGCATTTCTCTCTTGTATTCCTGGTCAAATTTGACATAATATTTTCCCACCAGATGATCCCCTTTAAGTCCAGCTTGCACAGGAGTCTCACCGTTTCCAAATTTCTGATAGGCCAACATGGATTTGCAGATGTGGATCCCTCGGTCGTTCACCAGGTTTACCTTCATCACTTCATAGCCATTGGCATCAAGAATCCGAGAAGTTGCATCACCGAGGAAGTTGTTTCTTAGATGACCAAGGTGCAATGGTTTATTTGTGTTGGGTGAAGAGAATTCCACCATAACTTTCTTACCATTGGAATCTACTTTTCCGAACCTCTCATCCTCATCAATATCATTTAAGATTTTCGCCCATTTCAAATCAGAGATTTCAAGGTTTAAAAATCCTTTGACCACATTGTAATTGGATATAAAATCAGTGTTTTCATTTAGCCAACTGCCAACCAATTTTCCTGATTCTTCCGGATTGGATTTGGTAACCTTTAGGTAAGGAAAAGTAACAAACGTGTAGGTTCCGACAAACTCTTTTCTTGTCGGCTGAAGTGAAATATCTTCAACTGTAATTGCGTGATCGAAGAGCGATTTGAACGCTCTGGAAATGGCTTCCTTTATTTCATTTACCAACATTTATCTATCCTATCTTTTAGGTAAAAACACTTCAGCCATCATACAACGAGCGCTTCCTCCTCCTAACTTTTCAATTGTATTGATATCGCTGTGAACGATTCTTCCGTGAGCAGATAACCGTTCTTTTTGATCATCATCCAGTGAGTGATAAGCTGCTGATGACATCACTACCAATCGTTCTTCATCCTTCCCAATCACCTGAAGCATGTTACCGGCAAACTGCTCTTTTTGTTCTTCTGAAATTTCAATGAGCTCTTTGTTGGTTTTCATCAAAGCTTCTTTTAACTCATTTTTTTCATCATCATCGTCGATACTATCCATGCAAACTACAGCAAAAGCCTCACCCAGGCACATCATAACATTGGTGTGGTAAATAGGTAATCGCTCACCGTCAATTGTCTGATTGGCGTGGAAAGTAACAGGCTCATATTCTGCCTCCTCACAAAAATCTTTTAGTGGATCAGGCATGGTTCGCTCTGAAATTGCTGCGTAAGCGATCTTATTTTGACGGTCAAGTAAAAGGCTTCCGGTACCTTCTAAAAAGGCTGCCTTTTCTTCCCAATGTGAAAAATTAATGACTTCACGCACATTGAATTGATCTTTAAGTGCATCAATGATGTCTTCTCTTCGTTCAGTTCGTCTGTTCTCTGCATACATTGGATAAAGCCGAATCACACCATCTTCATGGAAAGAAATCCAGTTGTTAGGAAATATGGAGTCTGGTGTTGCTGGTGCTGGCGTATCTTCAAAAACAGTGACTTCAACTCCCTCAATTCGCAATTTTTCAACAAAATTATCAAATTGGTTCAAAGCCTCTTCCTGGATCGTTCCAGCTGAAACATCTCCTGCGGACTGTTGATAATAATTATTGACCGCTGTTTGCTCATTCATATGAAAAGCAACCGGACGGATCATCAGTATATGGTTGGTGATCTGCTTAGTCATAAGTTCTTCTCAAAGGCATTGTCGAACATCTTAAAAGTCCCTCCATTTTCGCAACCTCCCGATAATCGACTTCTTCAACAGTAATTCCCCATTTTCTCAATTGTTCATTCAATCGAGTAAAACTACTCTCCGATATTACTACGTCAGGATTGATGGAGAAGAAATTGGAATTCATTTCATACATTTCCTCTTTCGTGATCTCAAATACATTCTCTGTGCCAAAAAAATCAACAAGGAATTGGTAATCTTTAACATTCTTAAAACCACCCTTGTATATCACAGCCTTGTCCTTTCCTACTGGCTGGAAACAACAATCAAGATGCAGGGCATTCTCACGTGGATCTTCATCTGATTTATTTAGTTCAAAGGCCTTTACATTCCAGTTCGGGAAATGCTTCCTCAAATATTCTACTCCTTTTCTACTTGTGCGGGCTACCTGGTATTTTTCAAAATCCTCATCATTTGCGTAACCCACAAATAGGTATCCTTCCCATGGGATAATGTCACCACCCTCCATTGATTCATCTTCACCTGGTAATAAAACCTCTTCAACCTGATCAACAATGTACTGGATACCATCGGATTCTTTGCTTCGTAGAGGAGTGATGCATGGCACTATCAGTTTATCATCAATCACTAATGCAATGTCCCTTGAGAAAATCTGGTTGTAGTTTTTAATCTCTTCAGGCCTGTAAACCTTTACATTATATTTAGAAAAAACAGCAGCTACCTCACTCATTTCATCAACTAAATAAGCTTCTGTAGGAAAGGTGCCATTCACAACATGATATCTTGATTTTGGATCATAGGTATTCTCTAGTTTCGGAGTTCCCCCAAAACTGATGGCAGTACCCAAAATCACAGCCTCGAGAGGTGCAGTTTCGTCTAGGATTTTAACTGGAATCATATTCGGTTCAAAAATTGGCGCAAACTTACTTCGAATATCTCAAGAAATAAGAGGTTTGTTCCAATCAAATCAATCATTTGAGCACGTATCATTTTTTAGGTTTCACTTTTTTAAATGATAATTGCACCCCGATTTTAAGTAATGAAAAAATACGCAGACCTGGTCGACCAAACCTTTGACTTTCCTACCCGGGAATTTAAAGTCAAAAAAGATGAGCTACACTTCCACAATGTAAACCTCATGGAAATCATTAAGAAGTATGGAACTCCCTTAAAACTGACATATCTTCCTAAAATTTCAGAAAACATCAACTACGCACATCAAATCTTCAAAAAAGCTATAAAAAAGAATAAGTACGAGGGTTCTTATACATATGCGTATTGTACAAAGTCATCCCATTTTCAATTTGTTTTAGAAGAAGTTTTAGCTTCCAATTCACACATTGAAACTTCTTCTGCTTTCGATATTCCTATTGTCAGAAGTCTACATGAATCAGGGAAACTATCCAAAGAGCATTTCATCATTTGCAATGGTTTCAAACGTCCACTCTATCTCGAAAACGTTACTAAATTATTGAATGAGGGATTTGTAAACTGCATTCCTATACTTGATAATCTAAATGAGCTTGACTTTTACCTGGAAAATTCCAGGAATGAGTTCCAGGTAGGTATTCGAGTTGCAGCAGATGAAGAACCAAATTTTGCTTTCTATACATCCCGGCTGGGTATTAGATACAATGATATTCTTCCTTACTACTCGGAAAAAATTAAGGGGTCCAGAGCGAAGCTCAAGATGCTTCATTTTTTTATTAATACGGGTATCAAGGACACAGCTTATTATTGGAGTGAGCTAAGCAGGTTCATCTACAAGTATTGCGAGTTAAAAAAGGTTTGTCCTGAACTTGATGCTGTGGACATTGGTGGGGGCTTCCCGATCAAAAATTCGCTGGTTTTTGAATATGATTATGAGTACATGGCTGAACAAATCGTTGAAAACATTCAATGGATTTGCAAGAAAAACCATGTCCCGGTTCCCAACATTTTCACTGAATTTGGAAGCTTCACAGTTGGAGAAAGTGGAGCAACCATTTATTCAGTTTTAGATCAGAAACTACAAAATGATAAAGAGCTCTGGTATATGATGGATGGCTCGTTTATCACGCAAATTCCAGACGTCTGGGGAACAAACGATAAGTTTATTCTACTACCCGTTAATCACTGGAAAAGTAATTTTCATAAAGTAAACCTGGGTGGACTTACCTGTGATAGCCTTGACTATTATGATTCAGAAGCACACATTTCTGAGGTATTCCTCCCACAGTACGATGAAAATGAGACCTTATATTTTGGATTCTTTAACACGGGGGCCTACCAGGAATCCCTTGGTGGCTATGGAGGAATTCAACATTGTTTGATACCTGCACCTAAACATATCATCGTCAAGAAAGACAAAGATGGTAAGCTTCATGACGAGCTATTCGCTCCTGAGCAAGAAAGTGAAGCCATGATGCAGATCTTAGGGTATTAAATAATCTCAGTTGATTTAGATGTATTGAAGCACAAAGAATTCATTTAATTTGAGATTCAAATGAAATTCTATTCAGCCTCAGACATCAATAATGCGCTTGATTATACCTCCTTAATTGAGGCACTAAGAGTAGGATTCACTAAACA
>JANQEC010000148.1 GCA_028278585.1 Cyclobacteriaceae bacterium
AGATTCAGGCATGCTGCCGACACAAAATTTAGCCTCATGGTGGATTTGAAGTTTGCTTCCCCTGAATCTTTTCTAACTCTGAAATACCAACTGATGAAATACAAAAGCACGGGTCCCATAAACAGGAAAAAAACCAGTGTATTCATTAACGAGGAATACGTGTAGAAGAAGTAACCAAACCCTGCCATTGCTATAGAAAACATCAGCGCAGTGAAATGGAAGGTTCCTCTGATCCCCAGGATCCTACTTATGGTTAGATCTCCTCGTTTTCCATCTTCCTCATGTTGGTACACCTGGGTCATGGGGTAAGATCCAAGTAAAAGTGCCGAGCAAAGCATGGCCGGAAGCTGAATTTCAAAACTCCAGATTTCAACGAGTGACATGTTTTTAAGACCTATGAAGCAAGCAACAAATGTGAAATATCCCTGGAAAACTCCAGCCGCTAACCAGCCAATGATTGGAAGTTTCTTCAACCGAATGGCAGGATGACTATACGCTTTTGATACCACGCCATAAATGAAGATTAGGATCACAAACTCCAAAGAAATGAGAAATCCAAGGCTAAGACCCAAAAGATCGAATACTAAGGATGTCCAATATAGCTGCTTTGATACCGGGGGTGGTTTTTCCAAACCACCGATGCTTTTTTCATCTTTATCAAAATATGAATTGTAACCATTGCTCGCCGGATATATCAAAAGGTGTAGAATTATGAAAATAAGCAAGAAGTTAGACCAATCAATCTCGTTGGCTACAGCGCTGGCAAAAAGAAAAACAGGCAGGAGGAAAAAAGAAAAAGGAATTCTTAAATGAAGAAGAGTAGATTTTTTCATTTGTTAGAAGCTGTAAAAAGAGTCATTTGATCCATTTCAATTATCCGCGATTGTATTCGCTCAATGATTATGAGTATCGGTCGCGTAGACGATTATGATCATTTCATTTTGCTTTTTAACAATCCAAAGAGAAAAGTTGGTTAATATTAAGTAAGTCCATTCACATGTCCACACATATTCATTCCATAGGCACAGCACTACCACCGTTCTCAGCGGAACAGGGAATAATAGCGGACTTTATGGTCAAACATTTAAAGCTTACTCCTCAAGAGGAACGCGAACTAAGAATTCTGTACAGGGCGAGTGGCATCCAAAACAGGTATTCGGTCCTGGAGGATTTTGGGAAAAACCTGAATGGAATGAGTTTTTTTAAGGAATACGCACAATTTCCTACAGCCAAGCCGCGAATGGCTGTCTACCAAAAGAATGCGTTGAAACTCGCAAGCGAAGCATCAAGGAATTCGATAAAAGAAGCTGGGATTAGTAAAACATCCATTTCTCACTTAATTACGATAAGCTGTACAGGCATGTATGCCCCCGGTCTCGATATTGAGTTGATCGAAGAGTTGGGATTGAAGACGAATACAAAAAGAACATCCATCAATTTCATGGGATGTTATGCCTCTTTTAATGGATTAAAAATGGCAGATCAAATCCTTCGGGCCGATCCTGATTCATCGGTTCTGATGGTTTGCGTAGAACTATGTAGCATTCATTTGCAGGAAAAAAAAGACGACCAAAATCTTTTAGCCAACGCAATTTTTGGGGATGGTGCTGCCGCGTTGATCCTAAATGCGAACCCCTCCGGGAAATCATTGAAGATTAAAAACTTCTACAGTGACCTGGCCCTATCAGGAAAACAAGAAATGGGATGGTACATAGGGGATTATGGTTTTGAAATGAAATTATCGCCAAAGGTTCCTGATGTAATAAAAGAAGGCATCCAGGAGCTGACGAACAACTTGCTGGATCATATCGACCTGGAATTAGCAGATATCGACTTTTTTGCCATCCATCCTGGAGGGAAACGGATTTTGGATGTCATCGAGGAGAAGCTGAGTATTACTAAAGAGCAAAATAAGTACGCTCGCGATACGCTTAGATCTTTTGGAAACATGTCATCACCTACGGTATTGTTTGTGATAAAATCCATTATGGATCAAGTAAAATCTGATGACGATGGAAAACACCTGCTAAGTTTTGCGTTTGGACCAGGACTCACACTGGAAAGTGCCGTACTCCAAGTGAAATGTGATGCTTAAAGACCGTTCTCAAGAGATTGAAATTATGGACGATCTCGAAATCTCGGGAGAGGTCGTGAATCAAACGCTGCGAGAGCTTAACACAATCAACAAATTCCTCGGTGGGAATCAAATCAGTGTGTCTGCTTTTAAAAAAATGGCAAAAGGCAGCGAACGTATAGCGTTAGCGGATCTTGGTTGTGGTGGAGGTGACATCATGATTGAAATGGCAAAATGGGCAGGAAGAAAAAAGATCAATGCCGAATTTCTTGGAATAGATGCCAATTCCAATATTGTACGGTTCGCAGAAACCAACTCAGCTCAATTTCCGGATATCAAGTACAGAGCAATCAACATATTTAGTGATGAATTTAGGGACCTGAAAACAGATATTATACATTGCTGCCTCTTTATACATCATTTCTCAAAATCTGAGCTTATCCAACTCTTCAGGCAATTTAAAGAACAAACGAAGGTAGGTGTGATCATCAATGATTTACATCGACATCCAATTGCTTATTGGAGCATAAAAATATTGACCCGCTTGTTTTCAAAATCGACCATGGTTCGAAATGATGCTTCAATTTCTGTAGCTCGAGGCTTTAAAAGAAATGAGCTGATCTTAATTTTGAAGGAAGCCGGAATTACAGAATATAAGCTTTCCTGGCAATGGGCATTTCGCTGGAAATTAATTTTTTAATTTCAACCTGGATGGAAGAATTAGTAGAAACAATAGTTCGAAAAGTAGATCAAATGGAAATTCCCACGCTCCTTAAAATCGGGCGTACCACTTTCACTGAATCTTTTGGCTCTCTTAATACCAAATCCGACTTTGATCAGTACATGGCTGCAAACTTCAATTTGCAAAAAATCACAGATGAGTTTAACCATCCTGAATCTCATTTCTATTTTGCCTGCCAGGAGGACCGTACTGTTGGATATCTTAAGCTAAACCAGGGAAGTGCACAAACAGAAGACACACTTGAAAATGCACTTGAGATTGAGCGGATATATGTATTATCAGAATTCCAGGGAAGTGGCATTGGTCAACTTCTTTTCGACAAGGCACTTGAAGTAGCCCGAGAAAATGATTTCGAACGGGTTTGGCTGGGGGTTTGGGATAAGAACACTAACGCAATAAGATTCTACGAAAGAAATGGTTTTGCGAAATTTGCCACTCACCCATTCAAACTGGGCAGTGATGATCAAACGGACATCCTAATGAAATTAGAACTGTAATTTTTCGTCTTCATCCGGAAATCAAAATCCCTGAATCGAGAAAACCAAACTATCTCCAGTCACCGAAAATCAAGTTGCCGGGAGAATTGATATCATTCGATTTGAAGAAATTTCTCAACCCATTGATCATCTCATCAGCTGAAATCATTCCATCCTTATTGGAATCAAGCTCTTCAAAACTTTGATCGGCATGCTCCTGGGATATCTTATATATGGTTAGCATATTCGCATACTCATCCTTTGAAATGAAATGATCCCGGTTCATGTCGAAAAGATCGAAAATATGCCTGCTCGTTCGGTGTATGTAATACTCCAGCACTCCGTTATTTCCTCCTTCAAAGAGTTGGTCTCTGAAGAATTCAATCCAATCCCAAAGTGTTAAACTCAACTCAGGGTTGTCGGCGTCTGTAAGCAACTGAACAAAGAGACGGTGTGACTTTATGAGAATAAGTTTTGCGGCTCTTGATTCTTGTCCAAGGCCAACTTTCTCAATGATTCTTTTTCCAACATTTACAAAATCTTCTGGTTGTAAATGTCCATTCCTATCTATATCTAAGACATTAAAAAAGTGGTGGATTTTTCGCTTCTGGATTTCCGAAAGCATATGCTAAGGCAACTTGTTAGTGGTAACTAACCTTTAACTTAATCCATTTTGATAGGAAAGGCTAAGAAAGCCTTTATAAAATTTTTCAGGGTCAATCCATTTCTTAGCTTTGCCGACTCAAAATATCACATTTACGATGACCAATAAGATCTCTCATATTTTAGAAAAACTTGAAATTGAACCTGTGAACAAAGGGGCAGCCATTGGCAAACAATGGATTGACACTTCTGGTGAAACAATTTCATCTTTCTCACCGGTAGATGGTGAGGAAATTGCCAAAGTCACACTAGCTGATGAGGCATCCTATGAAAAAGTAATTGAGGCAGCACAAGAAGCATTCAAAGAGTGGCGGCTTTTGCCTGCACCGCAACGTGGAGAAATTGTAAGGCAATTTGGAAATGAACTGAGAGCGTGTAAGCAGGAACTTGGAACATTGGTTTCGTATGAGATGGGTAAATCCCTTCAGGAAGGATTGGGTGAGGTTCAGGAGATGATAGACATCTGCGATTTTGCGGTTGGACTCTCCAGGCAGCTTTATGGCCTGACCATGCATTCCGAGAGACCCTCACACAGGATGTATGAACAATGGCATCCGCTTGGCACTGTTGGGATTATTTCTGCATTCAATTTCCCTGTTGCTGTTTGGGCGTGGAACTCCGCGTTGGCATGGGTGTGTGGAGATGTTTGCGTGTGGAAACCTTCAGAAAAAGTACCACTATCTGCGATCGCATGTCAAAAAATTGCACAGCGGGTTTTTGATGAAAATAACATTAATCCCGGAGTTTGCGGATTGGTGATTGGTGATGTTGAAATTGGAAAAAGACTTGCCGCAGATACCAGAGTTCCGTTGATCTCCGCAACAGGATCTACCCGAATGGGAAAAGCAGTGGGTGCCGCAGTTGGAGCACGATTGGGTAAGCAGATTCTTGAACTTGGTGGTAATAATGCCATCATTATTTCCGAACATTCTGATTTGGATCTTGTCATTCCGGGAGCCGTCTTTGGGGCAGTTGGTACTGCTGGTCAGCGATGCACAAGTACCAGAAGGTTGATCATCAATGAAAAGGTTTACGAAGAAGTTAAACAGCGTCTGGTCAAAGCCTACGGGCAGCTAAAAATTGGTGATCCATTGGATGAAAACAACCATGTGGGTCCACTAATTGATAAAGATGCTGTTTCCATGTATGAATCAGCAATGGAAAAGATAGCTGCAGAAGGTGGAAAAACTGTAATTGAGGGTGAGGTTCTCAATGGTCCTGGATATGAATCAGGATGTTATGTGAAGCCAGCAATTTACGAGGTGAGTAATGAATATGAAATTGTTTGTAATGAAACGTTTGCTCCTATTTTATACTTGATCAAATACAAAACCATAGAGGAGGCCATCGCAATGCAAAATGCCGTTCCACAGGGTCTTTCTTCAGCGATTATGACAACCAATATTCGAGAGTCTGAATTGTTCTTGTCGCATGTCGGATCTGATTGTGGAATAGCCAACGTGAACATTGGGACCTCCGGAGCCGAGATCGGCGGTGCATTTGGTGGTGAAAAAGAAACCGGCGGTGGACGAGAATCCGGATCGGATGCCTGGAAAGCCTACATGAGAAGACAAACAAACACGATTAACTATTCCAAGGAGCTGCCACTGGCGCAGGGAATCAAGTTTGAGTTGTAGGCAGAGAACTGACTGCAACCTTTTCGTCATTTCGAGTGTAGCGGAAATCCCTCGCTCGAAATGGCCTATTTCAAACTGACTTCATGATCATAAATTAACCGTCCCAATTCTGCCAAAAACGGCAATCCAATCTCTTCATATTCGTACTCACCGTCATTGTAGATCTGATTTTCGTTTACATGGATAGTAGCTGCCAGGAAGAATTCAATGTTCTCCTTAGTATCTCTTATGTGAGCTACATCAGTTAAGTACCCGTATGCCCACCCCACTTTGTTTCTAATTTCAATATGGTCGGGATACGTTCCATTTTCTTGATCTCCATACAGGAAGAACTTCACGTAGTTGTCCTGGAGGGTATCAATAGGCGAAGGGAGGTCTTTGGGCTTGAGAAGCATGATTTTTTCCAATTCATCATGAGCTGACCTATTGAAGGAGTACCGCTGACTTTGATCAAATAATTCTGGCTTGACTACTCGCTCAAGACAACCTATCAGGTCAGGTAATGAGATGAAATTCTTCTGAGAAAAATCGAAGGGTTCATTTACCAGTTCACCTTCCTTTTGATAACCAACCCCCCGAACCTCATTGGCAAGTGAAACATCATTTACGAAATAGTTGGGCTTTGGCAAAAAGTAGCTTCTTTTTTTCTGATCAATGATAACGGTCTTAAATGTAGTTCGATTTGACTCCTGTGTAAAAGAGAATGCACTTTCACTTAGCTGATGAATAATCCTTGAAGAAGTTAATCCAAGGTTTTGATTAAGCTCGTTGATATCATCCTTTCCAAGCCAGCCATATAATATATTATATGCCTGGTTGTCACTGAATGTAAAAATTTTATTGATGAGATTCCGAATGGTAGGCTCCTCATTAAAAAGAGAATCAAAGACCAATCTTCTGGGATTATGCTCGGAAGAGTCAATCAGAATTTTTGAATCAAAAGACAATCTCCTTTCCGCCAGCTTTTCGACTGCAGCAAATGCCACAGGCATTTTTACCGTACTGGCCGGATAGAAAAATTTTCCCGGATCTACATTGAAATTTTGATGAATAATAGAGTCCTCCAAGATTTTCCCATAGATAATCTGAATCTCGTGTTTTGGATCATTCAATGTTTTTTGAAAGGATTCACTGCCGTTTTCAAGGATTTGTGAAAGTTTCTTCTCATTCGTAAGAGAGCATCCACAAAACAAGGCCAATAGAAAAATCACTGATAGTCTCATAGCAATCAAATATACCTCTCTATCTTAGAATCATGGAGGTGTTCGAAAAGACCATTGTAGTTGAAGAGAATCATTTGGATGACTTAAATCATGTAAACAACGTGGTGTTCTTACAATGGGTCCAGGATATTTCAAAAGATCATTGGCTAACAAAGACGAATGATGACGTTAACTCCAAAATGTATTGGGTGGTAAGGAGTCATCACCTGGATTACAAGAAACAGGTCTTTCTGGGCGATCAACTGAGAATCAAAACGTTTGTGACGAACTATAAAGGACCTTTCTCAGAACGTGTGGTCGAAATTTATCATCAAGACAGGATTGTGGTAAAAGCAACATCAAATTGGTGCTTAATAAGTAGAGAGAATGATAAGCCAATGAAGGTCCCATCAGATCTACAACATTTATTTTAAGTTACCTGGAAAAAAGAGTGAAGCCAAGTTCGATTTCACCAACTGCTTTGAATTCGGTTTTGACATTTTTTCCACCGATAAGGCCAGGACCAATGCTGAACCCGAAGTGGATTCTACTTTTGTAGTGTAGAGATTAGAAATATTCGATTCCTCTAAAGCGAAAGAATCCTTTTAACTAAATAGTTTCAAAAATCTTTTTAGCTAAGATTTAGTGGAGAAAAAATGAAAATTTTATTCGAAATAGCTTTTTCGATTTTTTCTAGTATTTATGAATAAATATTAAAATGGAAAATATCGACCTTAATAAAATGCCCATTCTTAAGTCCTTACTTCGAAAATATGTTGCTGAGCAATATGAGGAACTTTCAAATGAAATGACCGAACATGACCTTATTGCTGAATATCAGTATCTAAAAATCTCGAACAAACTACATCTATTATTTGAACCAGAGTTACTTAGGAAGTAAATCTCAAATGGCAATGAATTCAAGAATTGTGCGGTGAGCCACAATAAGGCTTCTAAAAAATCCTAGATACAATACAATCAAAGGGACTAACAAAGTCAATGT
This sequence comes from Cyclobacteriaceae bacterium, assembly GCA_028278585.1. Lineage (GTDB taxonomy): Bacteria > Bacteroidota > Bacteroidia > Cytophagales > Cyclobacteriaceae > Ekhidna. The sequence goes on from JANQEC010000148.1 coordinate 7,798, forward strand.
TTTAGTTATGATTTCTAAAAGTTGAGAGTAAATTGTCTCATTCGCAGAGTATTCTTGATGTGAGATCTCTAGTTTGGCAATTCGAGTGGAAATAGAATCCATCTTAGCCGCAAATGAATTCTCAGGTGTCGTAGGATCACCATCACTCACATTACTTCTTAGAAGTTCAACCCTTTCCTCTAGCTCTCTAAACCAAAAAGGTGTCACATTTGAATTATAAAATTGAAGATGTGAAATCAACAATTCTTCTGAGATGTGATCTGGTGTTCGTCCTATTGTTAGCTCGGAATAAGATTCAGGGAGACTACCGATAGGATTAAATTGCTTTGATAGAAGTCGAGCCAATGTATCATCTTTGGCTAAGTAGTAATCAATTTCGGTATCAAATCCCACTGGGTAAACAAGAGTTGTAGCCATAGAGTTGTCAATAGCTCGTCTTAATTCTCTTAAATCTGATTTCCATATATTCTCAGTGTCATTTGAATAAATATTGATGAATCCAGAATATGTGGCATAAGCGATTAGGAAGAAAAGTGAAGTTGTTAGGACAGCAACTTCCTTAGACCTATTTATCAACTTTCTCGCCCATTTCTTGTCCTCTTCGTTTTGCATGTGATTGAGTACATACTTAACTGACAGGTCGGTCTCATTTCCAATTGGATACCTAAATCCTCTCCTAACTCTACTTGGAAATCCTTTGTAATTAACCCATGCTTTTCGACTTAGGCTAGCAAACAGATCAACATGATAGGTCGAATTACCCGAAACCCCCGCCCCAATACCTAATCCAATTCTAACAGGTAAAAATAGGGGTGCTGCTATCCGTTGAAGAAAATTCTTTGCTCTATTCCTCTGAATAGAATAGTCATTAAAAGCCTGATAGATACCACCAACAATTCTTAGTAAAAAATAATCACTTAGTATTTCGATTATGTTTCCTAACGCATAGATAATTACTATGATTCCTCCAATTACTATAGGATTTCTCAAGATGTCTAAAAAACTGATTCCAACAAGACTTGATTGAACTTCGCTCCAGTAAAAAAGTGTAAAACCAGCTAGGATAATACTCCCTGCAATAAACCTTCTCCTACCAGATCCATCAGCATAAGGTAATTTATCTACTAGCTTGTCAGCAGTTGAAGTCAAATCAAAGTGTGGGTTGGTTTGATGACAATAAAAATAAGAAGTTAATTTGTAATTAGCGGATTCGGACCAGGAATGAAAGAAAAATAGGGACGAATTTCATTAATGCGTGTTGGTAAATAAGTTGGTAAATTTTTTCGAAGGAAGGTTAAAAAGTGGAGCTAGCCGGATTCGAACCGGCGGCCTCTACACTGCCAGTGTAGCGCTCTAGCCAACTGAGCTATAGCCCCATTGTTCATCTGGAATGGCGGACGAAATTAATGGAAAAAATGCTACTTTATTACCCTTCGAAAGTTTTTGACATTCTTTCGATAGTAATCACTCATCAGATTGGATTCGACCACACCTCGACTGGATGAGGCATGAATAAAATTGATCCTGTTTTTTCCTACATGGGTGATCATCCCGGTATGCCACCACCTGCTTCCCTTTTGTTTGAATTTGAAAAAGACAATATCTCCTTTCTTTATTCCATCCCATCCCCTTTTCCTACCAACTTTTGATTGTTCTTTAGCCGTTCTGGGAAGTTTGATTCCGATTGTTTTGTAAGAATTGTGAATAAGCCCGGAACAGTCTATCCCGCTTTTGGTCATTCCGCCCCATTTATAGGGAGTTCCAATGTAGGACCTGGCAGTTGCAATCGCTGTTTCGATCTTCTGCTTTTTCTTTCTTTTCTTTTTCTGGGCCTCAACCGGAGAAAGGGCAAAACCGATTGACAGAAAGAATACCAGGAACGATATATGGATCTTGTATTTCAATTACTCAGCCACGAATTAAACATCCAGAGTGTCTTTTGCTGCAGGTTCACCAACCCGATCATCATATCTTCTGTCTCATTGTCTCCTAAATCAGACGCTAAATCCTTCACTTTATTTTCCTGGCTGATTAAAGATTCAATATTTTTTACCAGGGTTTCTACGCAATCCCTGTCCTTCGAAACATCTTTTGCCGCAGAAATTTGCGAAGTAGCCAGGTAGTCTTCAAAAGTATGCAATGGCTTCCCTCCGATGGTCAGGATTCGCTCAGCTATTTCATCAATGTTCGTCAAGGCTTCGGTATAAAGCTCTTCAAATTTCACATGAAGTTCAAAAAAACTTGTCCCTTTAATGTTCCAGTGAAATCCACGCGTATTCTGATAATAAATATGAAAATCAGCAAGGAGCTGATTCAATTCTGAAATTAGGTTTTTGTTCATACTTACTTATAGGTTTCTACTTTGTAAGAATACAAAATAAGTCAAGGTTTCGTTCATCTTTTTCTTTCACAAGATAATCTTCATGAACAATGGATTTAACCAGTTCGTTATCAGAACTTTTCAACTTATTGCGATTCCTTCTGTTCATCATTTCATATGGTATTCTTAAGACAGAAGCTGGCAATCGATACTGTAAATTAAAAATGTCAAACCGCATCAACTTATTTACAGACGCTTTGTTCTGTTCATAGTACTGCATCACTTTTTCGTTGCCCGCAATGCCTTTCATCTCAACACTTTTGAAATACCTTAAACATAATTCTTGCAATTGATCAGCGGTATACTCACGTTCATGCCATGGATTTCTTGAAAGCGTCATTTTAATATTAGGTGTTGTGATGAGTGCCTGACCGCCTTCCTTCAGTACCCTGTATATCTCCTTAATAAATTCCTCATCTTTCTTGACATGTTCGATCACCTGGAATGTTACTATCGTATCAAAGGAGTTATCCTCATATGGAAATGGTGGAAATACTCCATCTGAAAATTTGTAAGCGGGATATTTTTCTGAAAGAGCTTCTGTAACGCTTTTGATTTTATCAATGCCTGTATAAGAATCAGCGGATGGAGCCAGCAGCTCAACGCCACGCCCTTCTCCGCACCCCAACTCCAACAGATCTCCCTTCACATAAGGGTTTGCAGCATAATAAGCTTTTAATAAACGCTGATGAATTGGATTGTCGGATGGAATTTTGTCAGAAGCTATTTCTGTCGTGTATACGCCCATGGATTATCTGCTAATTCAGGATGCAAAGAAATCAATTATTTAACTAATTTGGAGGTTAATGAGAGTTAACAAAAACATAGTTTGTTATTTCCTGTTACTATTGAGTTTTTCAGCAATGGCACTCGATTTCTCGAGGATCAATGTGTCATGGCAATATGATCCTCAGGCAGAGATCCAAATGCAGGACCGGATAGTACAAAATGGAGATTCCCTGACCATATTCATCAGGTTCAGATTCAAGGAGGCAGCTGACTGGGATATTGACTATTTGGTGCAACCAAACTATTCATCAGAAGGGCATAAGAAATTAAAATCATTCAAACTGGATACTCTCCTTTCTGATCCGCAGAGTTTTATACTCCGACTTTCTTTCAAAAAACCAAATGAAAATTTATTGGTAGTTAAAATTTTCCAGGAAGGAGCTTTTTATTACTATGACATCCGATTGAAAAATGGCTCACTCTCATACCCATCTATCTTGTTGATTGACGGTGACGGTTTACCCATTTTTGATAATTTCCTAAACACATCGAAATTTAGTTGGATAGGAAGTGAACAATTTCATGCTACCGAGTATATCGAAAATTCAGAGCCTGCAGATCCTCCCATGGCGAGTATGAAAGCTTTGGCGCCTTCCATTTTACCAGACTCTACATTCGAATTTTCTGATTCAGTAACCTTTACTGATAACAATTTTTATGTGATAAGGGAAGACTCAAATGCATTATCCGGGGTTACAATAGTGAAAGTTTATCCTTATTATCCGGAGTATAAATTATTGGGAGAACTGGCTACATCTATGCACTACATTTTAAATGAGCCTGAAAGAAAAAGCCTTCGGAATTCAAGAAACCTCAAGGAATCTTTTAATTCGTTCTGGATAAAGACATACACAACCAAATTTAGGGCTCGTAATGCGATACGGAACTATTACAACTGGATAGAACAAGCAAACAAACGTTTCACTGATTTCAAACAAGGCTGGAAAACGGATCGAGGTATGATCTATATCGTGTATGGGGTGCCAGATGAAGTTTATCGATCCGATAGTGAGGAAGAATGGTTTTACGATGAAGGCCCATCATTTGAATATACAATTCTGTCAACCTTCTTTTCGCCGGAAACTTATGCGCTTAGAAGGAATTTGAGTCATCAAAAATCCTGGTTTGAATTCATAGCTGCAATGCGAAGGGGAAGCGAATGATTAAAAAGCAAGACCTCATTTATGGTATTCGTGTAGTTGTAGAGGCTCTCAAATCCGGTCAGCACCTGGAAAGAATATTTATCCAGAAGAATCTGAAGGGAGAGTTAATCAAGGAATTGATGTACGAAATTCATCAATCGAGAACACCTCTTTCAAAAGTGCCTGCTGAGCGGATCAATAAGTTTACCAAGAAGAACCATCAAGGTGTTGTAGCCCTAATTTCTCCGATCCAGTATTCCAACCTTGAGCATCTGGTCCCTGAAATATATGAGCGGGGCGAAATTCCCTTATTTCTATTACTCGATGAAATTACGGATGTTAGAAACTTTGGAGCCATCGCCCGAACAGCGGAATGTATGGGTGTTCAGGGCCTGGTGATTCCAATTCGGGGCGGAGCTCAGGTCAATGAAGATGCCATTAAAACTTCAGCTGGAGCTTTGAATTATTTGCCTGTCTGTCGTGAAAAGAATTTGGTTGAAGCTGTTGAATTTCTCAAGGAATCAGGTATCAACATTATTTCATGTACAGAGAAAAGTGAAGGAACCATCACAGATGCCGAATTCAAATCTCCTTCGGCAATAATCATGGGGTCAGAAGAAAAGGGGATTTCTGATGAATTGCTTTCACTCTCGGATCAGAAATGTAAAATTCATATGACTGGAAAGATTGAATCACTCAATGTATCCGTTGCTGCTGGAATGATATTGTATGAAGCCAATAGGCAACGAACCTGACGTTACGTCAATTTATCTCCATTATGCATTTTAGCATCAGAAATGAAATCTTTGAAAATACTTGAATCCTCCTTTTTACAAATAAGCAAAACATCATCAAAATCTGCAATCAGGTAACCTTCCAAACCGTGAGCTAAAATGAGTTTTTCTTTCTTTCCTTTTATGAAATTATCCCTGCTCTTGTAGGCTATCGCCGATCCTTCGATAACATTCTCATTTTCATCCTTATCTCGTATTTCATGAAGGGCATTCCAGGATCCAAGATCTGACCAGCCAAAGTCTCCTGGTACCACATAAACATTCTCCGCCTTTTCCATAACAGCATAGTCGATCGAAATGTTCTTGCAAAGGCTGTATGTTTTTTTGATGAATTTTTTTTCACTTTTTGTAAAATACTCTTTCAACCCGGAAGCAAAAAGAGACGCCATCTCTTCATCGTGTGCTTCAAACGCCCGTACAATCGCATCTATGGACCAAATAAAAATTCCGGAGTTCCAAAGAAAATCTCCGCTCTCCAAAAATTTTTTGGCTAGATCCAATTGCGGTTTTTCTGTAAAAGTTTTCACTTTTTTCACAGAACTCCCGGGGGCACTGAGGTATTGAATATATCCATATCCAATTTCCGGGCGATTAGGTCTGATCCCAATTGTGATCAAGTGTTCATTATTAGAAGCGTCATCTAAAGCCGTATTTATTACTTCATGAAATTCTTTTTCCCTGAAAATTGCGTGATCAGAAGGGGTAACGATCATCAATGCATTGGGATCTTGCTTCAGGATCTTATACGCGGCATAAGCAATACAGGGGGCTGTATTCCTTTTTTCTGGTTCAAGCAAGATTTGATCACTTCCAAGTTCAGGCAATTGTTCACTAATCAATACATTATACCTCTCGTTAGTTACCACCCAGATTTTATCTGAAGTAGTTATTTCCCTGAAGCGATCAAAGGTCATTTGAAGCAACGATCTGCCAGTTCCTACTACATCCAGAAACTGTTTTGGCTTTGCTTCCCTGCTATATGGCCAAAATCTTGTACCACTTCCGCCCGCCATAATAACAACATGTACATTTTTGCTCATAAAAGTTTGATGAAAATCGCTTAAAACGTATATATTCGACAAATATACCCATAACGAAGGCGTTGGAATAACAAGTTTGCGGGCGTTGAATATTTGTTTGAAAAATAGATTTTAGTTAAATTCCTTTTACATCAACCCAACAATGGAAGCAACTTTAGAGGTCAGTCTGAAGGATAGTTTAAAGCGCGTATTTGGCTATGATACTTTCCGTGGAACACAGGAAGAAATCATCAGTCATGTACTTGGAAAAAATAACACATTTGTCATCATGCCAACGGGTGCAGGAAAGTCACTCTGTTACCAGCTACCGGCAATTGTTCAAGAAGGTACTGCGATCGTAATTTCCCCACTGATAGCTTTGATGAAGAATCAAGTGGATCAGATGAATGCCGTTGGAATTAATGCCAGATTTTTGAACTCCACACTTTCGAAATCGGAGAGCAACAAGGTCAAGAAGGATACGATTAGGGGTGATGTCAAGCTACTCTATGTGGCACCGGAATCACTCACCAAAGAAGAAAATGTAGAATTTTTGAAGCAGGCCAAAATTTCATTTGTGGCTATTGACGAGGCACACTGCATATCAGAGTGGGGACATGATTTCAGGCCTGAGTATCGAAGGATTAAAGACATTATAGGCAGGCTTGGCTCCATCCCAATGATCGCGCTCACTGCTACTGCCACGCCAAAAGTCCAGTTGGATGTTCAGAAGAACCTCGACATGGATGGTGCAAAGCTTTTCAAGTCGTCATTCAACAGGTCTAACCTTTATTATGAGGTTAGGCCAAAGAAAGAGGCAAAGAAACAGTTGATAAAGTTTCTGAAAGACCATAAAGGAGAATCAGGAATTATATACTGTCTCAGTAGAAAGAAAGTAGAAGAAATAGCACACTTTCTACAAGTAAATGGCATTAAAGCAGAGCCGTATCATGCTGGTCTGGAATCGAAAATCAGGATGAAAAATCAGGATGCATTTCTCAATGAAGATGCGGACGTTATTGTGGCAACGATTGCCTTTGGAATGGGGATAGACAAGCCTGATGTCAGGTTTGTGGTTCACTATGATGCTCCAAAATCCATTGAAGGTTATTACCAGGAAACTGGAAGAGCTGGACGTGACGGGATTGATAGCCAATGCTTGATGTTCTATTCATACAATGACATACTCAAACTCGAGAAATTCAATAAGGACAAGGCAGTTACGGAAAGAGAAAATGCCAAATTTCTATTAGAGGAGATGGCCGCTTATGCGGATTCGGCTGTGTGTAGAAGAAAGCAACTACTTCATTATTTTGGAGAAGAATATACGGTTGAAAACTGCAGTAAATGTGACAACTGTGTCCATCCTAAAGAGCAGTATGAAGCCCAGGAAATGATCAAACTAGTCATTAGTGCTGTACAGCAAACAGAAGAACGTTTTGGGATTGACCATATTTCGTGTTTGCTGGCGGGGAAAAATACAGACCATGTAAAAAGCTATGGTCACGATACATTGGATGTTTTCACAAAGGGAAAGGAAATAAACGAGGACGAATACTTCTGGAGATCTGTGATTAGACAAACCCTTTTGAATGAGTTTATCAAAAAGGATGTAGAAAATCCTGCCGTGTTTAAGGCATCAAAGAAGGGAAAGGAGTTTTTTGAAAAACCTTATCCATTCTTCTTATCAAAAGATCATGAATATACCACAGATGGCGAAGAGGAAGAATCTGAAAGAGCAACCGTAAACGTCTCAGCATTCGACAAAACTCTTTTTGATATGCTCAAAGCATTGAGGAAAGATATTGCCCATCGTGAGGATATACCTCCATATGTGATTTTTAGTGATCCATCAATGGAAGAGATGTCCACCCTCTACCCCACCACCATGGACGACTTGAAGCAGATCGTTGGTGTTGGAGAAAGCAAAGCAAAGAAATTTGGAGCTCCATTTCTTGAATTGATAGAGGAGTATGTAGAAGAAAATGACATCATTACCGCATCTGACGTGTTGGTAAAATCTTCCGGCTCTAAGTCAAAAAACAAGATCTACATTATTCAACACATTGACCAGATGATGGATTTTGAGGAAATCGCCGACGCCAGAGGAATGACCTATGAAGAAGTGATCAATGAAGTTGAAAACATTTGCTATTCAGGAACAAAGCTCAATATTGACTATTACATCGATCAATTAATGGACGATGATCGTCAGGATGATATCTACGACTATTTTTTAAATGCCGAAACAGATGGTATGGATGAGGCAATGGAAGAATTGAAAGACGATTATTCTGAAGATGAAGTTCGACTTATGCGAATAAAATTCATGTCAGAATACGCTCATTGACATGTGCATTACTTCATAACAAACTCAGCAAGTTGATGCACTTTAATCGATTATCACAACAAGAATTATTCATATTAATTTAGTTACTTATTACCGCAATTAATCTTAGCACTACAACGATCAAAAATTAATGAATATACTGATACTTGGTTCGGGAGGAAGAGAGCATACACTTGCCTGGAAAATAAAACAAAGCCCTAAATGCGAGAACATTTTCGTGGCCCCGGGAAATGGAGGTACCGGAAAGGTGGCCACCAATCTTGATTTAAGTATCAAAGACTTTGATACAGTTTCTGCGGCCATCAAAGAGCATCAAATAGATCTTCTTGTAGTTGGGCCAGAAGAGCCATTGGTCAACGGGATTGTCGACTTCCTTAGTAAAGACAAAGACCTAAAGAAACTCAAAATCATAGGTCCCACGAGTGCTGGAGCCATGCTTGAAGGCAGTAAGGAGTTTGCGAAAGATTTCATGAACCGGCACAACATTCCTACAGCGAAGGCAAAAATCATTACCGCTGAGAACCTGGAAGAGGGAGATCAATTCTTAGACCGAATGCAACCACCATTTGTTTTAAAAGCAGATGGCCTGGCTGGCGGAAAGGGAGTTATCATTACCGAGGAATTGCCTGATGCAAAAATGGCCCTTCGGGAATTACTTGTAGAAAAGAAATTTGGTAAAGCTAGCGAGCGCGTGTTAATAGAAGAATTTCTAAATGGCATAGAAGTTTCATTCTTTGTTTTGACGGATGGAAAAGACTTCAGGGTCTTACCGGAAGCCAAGGATTACAAACGAATATACGAGGACGATAAGGGACCCAATACAGGAGGGATGGGAGCTGTTTCGCCCGTGATCTTTGCAGACAGAAGTTTTAAGGAAAAAGTTACCAGGAAAATAATCAAGCCTACCATTAAAGGTCTTCAGAAAGAGAAAATCGACTACTGTGGATTCATATTTTTTGGACTAATCAATGTTGGTGGTGAACCCTATGTTATCGAATACAATGCAAGAATGGGCGATCCGGAAACACAAGTTGTTTTGCCACGAGTTAAAACTGATTTTCTTGAATTGTTGATTGCAACAGCAGATGGAAATCTCATAGACATGGACATAGAGTATGAGCGCTATAGCGCCGCGACAGTTGTTCTTGTGAGTCGTGGTTATCCGGAATTCTATGAGCAGGGACACGAAATTTCGATCGGCAACACCAGGATGGTATTGCCATTTCATGCTGGCACGACGATAAAAGAGAAGAAGCTCGTAACGAGTGGAGGACGCGTGATGGCTTTGACTGGTTTAGGGAAAAACCTTGCCGAGTCTTTAGGAAAATGCTATAGTTGCGTTGAAGAAGTAAATTGGGAAGGGAAAAAGTACAGATCCGATATTGGGTTTGACTTGAAAAATATTGGACAATAGATTATGAGTTGTAGTAGTTGTGGCACAGATGGATCAGCAGGATGCAAAAACAATGGACATTGCAATTCCGGAGGCTGCAACAAACTCAATGTATTTGATTGGTTGTCCAATATGGATATGCCTGCACTCCATAGGTTTGATGTAGTTGAGGTTCGATTCAAAAACGGACGAAAGGGCTTTTACCGTAATGATAAAAAGTTGGATATCGTTACCGGTGATCCGGTTGTGGTAGATGTACCCGGAGGTCATCACATTGGGTACGTATCACTTCAGGGAGAACTCGTCAGACTTCAAATGTCCAAAAAAGGGATAAGTGATGATGAGGAAATCAAGGAGATATACAGAAAAGCCAGCGGAAAGGATTTGGAACGTTGGGAAGAGGCAAGGAATAGAGAGTTACCGGTAATGTATCGAACCAGGGAGATTGTTCAGGAGCGAGAGATTGCCATGAAATTAACAGATGTAGAGTTTCAGGCGGATGGCACTAAGGCCGTATTTTATTATTCTGCCGACGATCGAGTGGATTTTAGGGAGCTGATAAAGATCATGGCAGCTGAATTCAGGATTCGAATAGAAATGAGGCAGATTAGTCTCCGGGAAGAGGCTGGCAGAATTGGAGGTGTCGGAGTTTGCGGACGCGAGCTTTGTTGTTCGACCTGGCTTTCAGATTTTAAAGCTGTCTCAACTCAAGCCGCCAGGTATCAAAATCTGTCCCTAAATCCCAGTAAGCTTTCCGGCCAGTGTGGAAGACTCAAGTGTTGCCTCAATTACGAGCTAGATACCTACATGGAAGCACTTGAAGATATTCCTGAGGTTGAGGAACCGCTTAAAACTCAACGAGGCGAGGCAAGACTTCAGAAGACAGACATATTTAGGAAGATCATGTGGTTTGGCTATGAAGATGATAATAATTGGCACTCCATCAACGTGAAGCGAGTGAATGAAATAATTGAATTGAACAAGCAGGGAAAAAAGCCGGCCAACCTATCTGACAATCAAGTAGAAGAAGTCAAGCAGAGTACCTCTTCTGGAAATAGCGACCTGGAGGCTATGGACAGAAAATATAAGAAGAAGGGGAAAAAGAAAAAGCGGAATAAAAATAGGAAACAAGGGAAAAAGCCGTTTTCAAGGTCCGAACAAAAGAAAGACCAATGAGATATTATACTTTATTTCTTTTGATACTACTGATCTCATGCGATTCATCTCGGGTGTATGAAGATTATGAGGATATGGAAGAAGCATTCTGGCACATGGACTCAGTGAAGAAGTTCTCTTTTGAGATTACAGATATTGAAAAGGAATACAACCTCCTGGCCACATTTAGAAACTCTTCGTTATACCCATTTTACAATATCTATTTTCAGTATAGCCTTACTGATTCACTAGATAGTGTAGTAGTGCAGCAATTGAAGGAAGTAGATCTCTTTGATCCAAAGACAGGGCAACCCAAGGGAAGCGGATTAGGTGATATGTTTGACCATTCTGTTCCGATTATTGAGAAGTACAAATTTTCCAGGCCAGGAACCTACAATTTAAAATTTCAGCAGCAGATGCGATTAGATTCATTGCCATTCATTATGTCAGTAGGTGCCAGGGTGGAATTTGTGGAGGAGTAGCTTAAACTTTACTTCTAAAAACAAGTTCTTTGTAATTGTTACTGAGAAAATTCTCGCGTTCCAACAACTCCTTTGGCGCTCCTGAATCTGCAATCTCTCCTCCTTCAAGTAAATAAACCATATCTGATTCCAGGGCAGTTTGAAACTTATGACTAACTAGCAAAATGGCTGTTTCGTGTTTTATTTTCTTCAACGCTTGAATGACAAATTTTTCGGTTTCTCGATCCATTGCTGAGGTTCCTTCATCAACGAGCAGAAGTTTAGGTTTTTGAAAAGTGCTCTTGCCAGCCCAACAAGTTGTTTTTGTCCTCCAGAAATATTAGCTCCCTCTTCTCCTAGTAAGGTCAAGTATCCTTGAGGGAATTTTTCAAAGTATTTATCAAATCCATAGGTTTGACACCAGGGAATGACCTTTTCTAATTCCACCTGATCTTCTGTTAACGCAATGTTGAACACTAGGTAGTTGTTGAAAATTTTGATTTCTTGTGGTACAACCCCAAGAACCTGTCTGTAAGATCGTAAATCGTAGGATTGTATGTCACATTCTCCGAGTAGGAATGATCTAATTATTCAATACCTTCAAAATGGCCTCAATCTTTACTTCTCCCTTAAAGTGTTTTTTTAATTGGCCGTCCTCATAAATAAAAAGTTGAGGTACGCTTCCACTAAAGGTGTTCATTACTTTGTCTACATCGACATCCAGGTAATTAGTTGTAAGTCCATATTGTGACAGGTAAGCTTTGGCCTGTTCTTTAGGTTCGTGTGACACGAACGCAAGTTGCGTGTTTTCAAAAAGATGTCGGTTGTTTGCAATTTCGTAGACTTCCCATTGACAGTGTTCGCATTTGCTGTTGAAGTAGATTAAGAGTGTTGATCTAGAATCTTTAGAGGAAGAAATACCAAGGTTTTTGAAAATTGCATCTGAACTTGAAAGGACCTTCTCCCTTTCTTGATTCTTCAAAACTTTGTGCATTCCTCGAAATGCAAGCAATCCTAAAACACAAAAGTTGATGACACTGAAAATCAAAACTAATTTCCTTTTCATGTAGATAAGTTTATAGAAAGAAAGGTGATGAGGATTATCCAGATAATGAGACCGGATCCGTAAACAGGAACCGTAAATGAAAGGGAAGAATTGAAATCTCTTTTTAGCACTTTCCTCAAACCCAAAGCAAGTACAATCATGTATGCTATTTCAAACAGGTTCAGTGCTTTTAATGGGAATATAAGCCATGTTTCTACACTTGGTCCATCAAAAAGATTAAGCAAAGAAAGTGGCTGGAAATATTGAACATCATTCAGAGAATAATTGGTATCGATGAAGCCAAACCAGACTAGCAGTAAAACGAGAGGAACTATCCAAATAAATTCAGAAATGATTAGAATTTGGAAAATCTGACTTAAAGAAGTGCGATATCCGTATAGAATAGTTCCACAAAGAAACCAAAGACTTACAAAAAAGAACTTGATCAGGTAAATAATTGGTAGTAGAGCATATCTTATCCAATTTCCAGAATTCCTACTTTGGATCAACTGCTCAATTCTTTTGAGAGAAAGCTGTGAATCAAAGTATTCAATGATGAGTTGCTCTGAAACAATTGTCTTTTCTATGAGAAAAATTAATACCCAACTAACCAGTACAAGAATTGAGAATATATACAGTGTATTGAAGCTAGACTTCCAATGAATCATAACTTATAGAAAAGTATCAGGAATTTGTAACTCAGTCTTTCTTTTAGTAATTGATGATGTAACTACAAAACCGATTTCAAAAATTGCTGTTAAATAGAAAGATAATCGCATTGTCAGACCTACATTGTCTTCAAATTGAGACTGGACTATTTGTAATCGAGGAGTATTAATGTAATATGATACTTTGAAGACTTTTCCCTGAAAGAGTGACTGTTCTATTAAAAGCTTTTCGCTCAATATCAGGCTTAGAAGATTTACAAAATCTTTCCAATTAGATTTAGATGAAGTTATGACAAGTGATTTGCATTTTACTGGAAAATCAATTTTAACAATCACTGCGTTATTCTTAGATAGGGCAGTGATTGAATATTTTTCTGAGTTATTTGTATAAGTAATTGAGTCTGAATTTTTTAGAGTTTTCCATCTCTTCAAATTCAAATTTTGATCAAAGAAAAATTTAAGTTCCGATTTCAGTTTCGACATGCAAAGATGGAATTCAAGCAATATTTAGAATAAGTTCAACTCATACCATATTCAAATTTGGTTCTATGTAATCAGCCTCACCATGGAATCTCATCTCTCTGCTAAGTCTTTGAATGGCACATTCTCCAACAGTCATTAAAGCACCGATTAGACCGGCCCAGTAAAATCCAAATCTAGGCGTGCCACACATCCTTGGGAAATATCCTCCTTCAACCTTTTCCATTTTTTCTAAGCTTAATTCTTTCATTTTTTTAAAAATTTAACGTTTAACATTTTTTTGATCACCTAATTCAGTGGCATCCAAATCAAGTGAATTGTAAATGTGATGCTTGCCAGTCTCATATTTTGAGACTGGGAATATTTTTAGAAAAATTGCTATGCTTATTATGCTTTTCCACCTCTGAATCTCTAGTGTATTTGAGTCCACAGAAGAACTTAAGGTAAGCTTACATTGAATTTATCATTTTAATATATCGAGAAATCGGAATATCTCCTGTAGGAATTTCAGATAGTAAAAAGAATTATTACAGAAAGAAAAATTGTTAAAATGGTGAGTAAATTACTGATGAACCTTACTCTATTTCTCGGAACCCATATAAGCGTGAAAAAGCAAAAGAGATAAAAAATAAAATTTTCATCTCCCTTACGAGCATCTTCAACGGTTTCTGCATAAGTGACCTTTCCTAAGTCATGTGGTTGATAGCCAAGAGATTTGTATATTTTTTTGTTTAAAATAAATCTCCAAATGTTTACTGCAATTATTGAAAGTATCAGAAATGCAATCATTGTTTTCTAATTATCTCACTCTTCAGTTAAAAGTGAAATTATTTCTCTTTCAAAGAGACTTCTCATTTCTATGGTCTATCTTGGCCCTAGTACAATGCCTGCATAGTCTCGAGAAACTGTTGGTGATGAAGTTGTGCTATAGCCACATTGGTTCCCATTCACTGCGACGTCTAGTGCGTATATTCCTCCAGCCGTTATTGCTAGTCCCCAACCTATCGGTCCAGAAGCAGCTGCAATGCCAAAAATTACACTTACACCACCTAATCCTTGAACAAGACAACCAAAGCTTTTACCGTTGATTTCGCTCATTCTTTCTAAGCTTAATTCTTTCATTTTTTTAGATTTTAAAATTTAACATTTGTTTAATCACCTAATTCAGCGGCATCCAAATCAAGTGAACTATAAATGTGATGCCTGTCAGTCTCATATTTTGAGACTGAGAATATTTTTTAAAAGTTCTCCTCCGCTTGCTTCTCCATCTTCGAAGCTTCAAGTTTTCTGAATCCAAAATTCATTTCCACTTCTCTGGTATAGTAATAGCTTTGACGAAAATCATCATATGCTACAGGGGCGTTCAGTTTTCTTATCTCTGACAGATGCCTCATCAATGCACTCCTACTGATGTTCATTTTTTGAGCAAATTCTTCAGGAGATCCTGTGGATTTTCTTCGGATTAGTGAATGCATTCTTTCGAACCGATGGATATATTTTAAGATTGACATCTTATTCCTTCTTAAGTTTTAAATTCAAGAAGCGGTGATTGTTGATGTCAAAGTATGGGATTAAACATGTGCGTGCAAAAAAGGAAATATACAGCTGGTCTACAGATCAATTCTTTATAATGGCTACTGTCTCTTTATTGCACCTGGTACAAAAACTTCTGCATTTTCTCTTTGGCCGATTCAGGATCTATCCAAAGTTCACGGCTGTGGAATCGTTCGTATTTCCAATTTTTTGTAGACAAATGAAAATGCTGGAATGCGTAAATCTGTTTTGGTGATAGTGCCTGGTAGTATCGTTCATCATCGGTAAGAATCAGGCCCTTGAACTCGTGATCTTTCTTGATAGAAAGGTCCGAAAAAGGGAGTTCCTTTTCTATTCCCAATCCAGGGACATCATGGAAGGAAACCTCTCGGAGTTTCATTCTCAGGTACCATGAAACATGGTGCTCGTCATATTCCGGCAGGTGTGGAACCCAATTTCCTTTGCTTACATTCCAGGCATATTCAAGGTATTTTTTCAAAAGCTTGGGGCCTTCGTTTTTTGTGTCGTCGGTTTGCA
>JANQEC010000162.1 GCA_028278585.1 Cyclobacteriaceae bacterium
AGCCTCAAGTTAAGCAGTGAAGACATTCACAAGATGGCACAACAACGAATGAAGGTTATACCTTCAAAAGAGAAAATCAACATAGCTGTTTTTTGTAAGAATGATTTGGTATTCGGCTTAGGAAGAATGTACGAAGCGTTACTTAGACCGGATACATACAATGTAATGGTTTTTCGTAGCCACAAAGAAGCTATGGAATGGCTTGGTGTTTAATATTTAAGGGTGCCTCTTAGAATTCTAAGAAATATGGATTTATTGAAGAAATGGTGCCTGGGGCGAGAATCGAACTCGCACGGGGACTAAGCCCCAAGGGATTTTAAGTCCCTTATGTCTACCTATTCCATCACTCAGGCACGTCTTTTTCGAATTTATAACAGATACTTAAATTATAGAGGGGCAAGGGATCTATTAACAACTTCTTGAAGTTGTAAACACGTTGTAAACTTTTTTGACCCCTTTTTCATCCCTTAACCTCATCCCTATTGCAAGTTTACCTGAATAGTCAGTTTCCAGAATAAAGTCAACCCTCGGTATCCCATCTCTCAATCCGGTCAGTTGGTCTACCAATCATTTAATCGGTCATTTGGTTAACCAATTGATATGTCAGTCAGCCGGTCAATGGTCGGTCGGTTTGTCAGGTTGGTGGAGTTGTGGGGAGTCCTGTCTTTGGAGGTTAAGAAAGAGATAAAGTCATTCTCATCTAAACCTTTGGAAATACGTCAGCATTGACTGTATGTCTTAAAGCGGAAGTTAGGTGCCTACCTGTTTGATCCAATCTCTAATGTATATACCTAATCGTTCAATATCAGCTTTCTCTAGTGCTCCGCTGTGCATGATAACATTTCGAGATCTTTCAATTGCATCAAAAATTGTTGAAGCCCAATCAATATCTTGAATATAAGGTTCGAAAGCTCTCCAGTTGTGCCGCATAATGGCAAGCAAATTAGCGAGAGTTGTAAAATTGATAGGATTCTCACCCCGCTGAGTATGCCATTTAGTTTTCTGTTCGTCTTCCATTCGTTTT
>JANQEC010000173.1 GCA_028278585.1 Cyclobacteriaceae bacterium
AATGGCGTGGTAGCTCAGTTGGTTAGAGCGTCGGATTCATAACCCGGAGGTCGGGAGTTCAAATCTCCCCCACGCTACTTCATTTTGCGATATTTTAATCTGCTTCTTCTCTTTTTCTTCAATTTCTAGTTGTAAATAATCCTGCGTAATTCGCATTTATATCCTTTTCCTGGACATTTAAACTTGACGAAATAACTACCTTAGTTAATTCATTCAAAAAGATAAGGAGTAGCTATGAAGAATTCGACTATGAAAATAATCCTCTCCCTCATATTTATCACCTCTTTTTTTAGCTTGCTAGCTCAAAACCAGTCTGAGAAAACGGCAGAATTTTTAAAAGAAGATGCATTTAAGACATTCGATTCCAATGAGGTTATAGGTAACGGTTATATTGTCGCTCTTAGAGATAGGGGTTATACTGTGGTTGGTACTACTTATTTGCTTGAAGAGTTGCTTCCAGGAAAAATAAAAAAGTTCAAAAATGGTGAATACCTCGAGGGAGTTGAGCTTAGGTATAATATTTTCTATGACAGACTAGAAGTCAAAGCTCATGATGTCTTGTTTGCTGCAATAAATGATCAGGTTTCTGAATTCATAATCAATGATGGAAACAATGATTATCATTTTTATAATTCAACTTCATTCAACGGAAGCAAGTCTTCGCTTGGTTATATCAGAGTAGTCCATAGAGGCGATAAATACTCATTTTTTGCAAAGGATATGAAAGTTAAACAAGTCAAGGAATCTCGTGGGGCATATGCCAGCTCAGGTAAGGGAAATGTCCTTGCGTTTGTTGATCGAATTAGCTATTACATCTATGATGAAGTCGGTAAAGAGCTTATAGAATTGAAGTCAAAAAAGAAATTGACCGAACAATTCCCTGAGCTTAAAGGATTCGGAAACTTTTCAAACAAAGACCTTAAAAGCGAAAAATTTATTGCCTCACTTGGTACGTTCATGAATAAGTCGAATTAGCTGGAGAGAAAACATTCAAGTAAAAGAGCGGATATGATAGGATATCTTCATTCTTCATTGTTATTTAGTTAATCACTTAAATTCCTCAAAGATGAAAACAATTTCAACGCTATTGTTATTTGTGACGCTACTGAATGCTTATTCCCAGCAGCAGGCCAATTTGTTATCCCAGAATGGACTTCAAAGAAACCTTGGAGATTCTCCAGCCTTTTCTCATATACAGGTATTGAAAAACACTGACTATAATACTGAAGGAACTACCTATTTTGTAGATGACTTGAAACCAGGAAAAATCAGGATTCTTAATAACGATACCTATATCGAAAATGTAGAACTCAGATATGATATCTTCTTCGATCAACTACAGGTAAGTGCTAATGGGGTTTTCTTCGCTGCAGAGAATGAGCTGATCTCAGATTTTGTAATAAATGACGGCAATGCTAGTCATTGGTTTTATAACTCCAGGCCATATGCTGCAGAACTTGAATTAGGCTATGTCCGGTCCATATATAAAGGTGAGCAAGTGTCAGTTTTTGCTAAGGATTCAAAAAGGGAACGAAAGACCGATTCATCAGAGCCCTACTCCTCTGTGAGAAACACGATTGAATACCTGGATGAGGTGGATTACTACATTTATACCAATTCTGACAAAGGGTTTGTAGAGATAAAATCGAAAAAGAAATTGTATGAAAGCTTTCCCTCACTCAAGGAGTTTGGAAATATTTCCAAAAGCAATTTGAAAGACGAGGAATTTCTTCCAAAGCTGGCAATGTTTTTGGAGAAATCGAATTAACTAGCCTTCAAATCCGATGTTTTTGTGGCTGCCATCGCAATAGGGTTTATTTCCAGATGCTCCACACCTACAGAAAGCTGTGACCCGATGCTTGGACGTTTCTGATCCATCGTGGTTTTTTACTTTGATGTTTCCGTACACCATTAGTGGACCATCTTTAGCCACTTCTACAATTTGTTCGTCTTCTATTTCGGCACTCATAAGTTCTTGGTTTTTTAATTTGTAGGACAAAGCCCCGGAAGGACATAAATCAATTTGATCTTTAATTTCCTTCGATGTGGCAGCATCAATGGTGACCCAAGGGCGGTTTGCCGGGTTGAATACCCCAGGTAACCCTTTGAAACATTTCTCAGAATGAATACAGGCACCGGGCTTCCAAACCACCGTCAAATCTTCATTGTCGTACTCTTTGATTACTTCATCCATAGTTACAATTTACTGCCTTCTTCAATAATTTCTTTGTATTCCCCCAGGTTTTCCTTGAGGTACGATCGAACAAAAGGACAAAGCGGAACAATCTTAATTCCATTTCTTTCAATCCATTCCAGGGATTCGCGCACCATCTTATGGCCTATCCCTTTTTTCTCTAACGCTTCCGGAACCTCAGTATGGATCAGGTAAAATTGACCTTTGCTTCCTTTTTTAAAATCGATCTTGGCGAGGTTACCTTCGACTTGAAGTTCAAACCTGCTTTCTTCTTGATTAACTTGTGTTCTAAGTTGCGCCAGGTCCATGGGTCAATTTTTGTATGTATGATGGGAGTTCTAAATTTTCTGGTAGTTGACCATCTTTTTGGGGTGAGCCATACTTCGTTTCTATTGGGATTACACCGCACCATGAAGTTTCGTTCTTCATGTTCATGTTTACATCACCAGTACGGACTTTAGCAGCTGCATTATCCAGAGAAAGTCGCACAATCTTAGTAATTGAAACCTGCTCTGGTGTCGGCTCTCCCACATCTGCAATTCTTCCGGGGCAGTAGCGCTCAGTGAACAAGTTGAAAAATTTTAGCTTTTCCCCTGGGTTAGTAAGCTCAATTGCCCTGGCAAAACCAATAACGGATCGGTAATTAAATGATGAATCAAAAGCTGAGGGTGATAACACCAGGCCATCCATGTGTGTGACAGAAAAGCTTACCTCCTGCTCAATGATGGCATCCATGAATCCACTCTTGGCAGATGCATGGATGTATAGCTCATCCTTTACCCTGCAAAATCCGGTTGGTATTTGATGGGCTCGACCATCTCTAACAAAGGCAATTGTACAAAACAATCCTTCGTCAATGATCTGGTACATTGTCGCTTTATCATCTGTTCCCCGACTTGGGTATCTTGACGGTGTAGTTTTTACCATGAATTTATATGTCTATTGTGTTCTAAGAGGAAAGTGCCTGATAAGGTGTTCCGTCCTCCATAGTACTTAGTGATAAAACTAACATAAGCTGCTAATCCTTCTTCATCTACCTGGAGTTTTTTAGTAAAAGATGAGAATTGAAGAAAATTTTACCAGGATATAAAAATATTATCAGCTGAATTTCTACATTTGCGTTCCGTTTTGAAAGACCTGTTCAATCTCGGGAATTTCAGAGCGATTTCCACCCCAGCTAATGCTTCGGTGGAAGCCAGTTCGGGGCATGGCGCAGTCCGGTTAGCGCACCTGGTTTGGGACCAGGGGGTCGCAGGTTCGAATCCTGCTGCCCCGACACTTGGAGCAACAAAACTCCTCAAAAACCCTCTAAATGGTATGTTTAGAGGGTTTTGTGTTTTAAGACATTCAAAAGATTCATTTTTCGACATACCTCTGGTGAACAACTCTTAATATGTTAAATATTTGATTATCAGTTACTTAATGCGATTTTTTGATTGTTTTTTAGGCTCTTAGTGAACCACTAAAGCCATTGTTCACTGCGATTCCTGAACGTATGGCTACATTTCACACTTTTTCCACCGTTTGTATACTTCGATCCAATCGATCGAAAAAAGAAAGTGCTCCTATCTACTTAAGAATTCCATCGATGGAAGGCGGGCTGAAATCTCTACCAAAGAGTTTGTAACTCCCTCCTTCTGGAACAGTACCAAGGAGCGAGTTAAAGGCAACTCCGAACAGGCTTAACCGATGCAAGTAACCGATCATGGGCCTTGTCCGGATCAATTGAATCCGGTGAAACGATGTTGATCATCAGGAACGGGAGGGCAATGTCTCTCAACAATTAACGGTGATATTATCGAACGATTACATGAGCAAGGAGACGTATTGGATCGGTTTGAATATGAGAGGGCACGTGAAGGTGAAAGAAAGACAAACAATTGATGACGATCCAACCATTACTTGCGACACAATTTAATTCTTGTAGATCCCACCTTCAGTTTCCAAAGTCTCATTAGCAATCTGATCTTTTTGTACGTCTAAATTGGGACCATGAATTTAGGTATCAACTCTCCTATTTTCATGAACCGTTAAGAGCATTTCTCTGCATCAATTTCTCAAAAGCAAGAAATTGAAACCTTCTCTCAATGAGTTTTGATATAAACTTCACATCATATTCATCAACGTATGAAGACGAAGATTTTTTTATTAACCAATTAAAACAGAAAAGGAATGAAACGCTTACTATTTGTACTTGTACTGACAGGGGTTCTAGGAACAACTTCAGCTCAACAATTCGTTTTACGGACATATCTAGAAAAAACCAAAATCTCAGTAAAAACAGGCAGCTCCTTTGGAGTTGAAAATAGATACGGGTGGGAATATGGTGGCTTCTATCAGCAATCACTATTAATGGAATCATTTTTAGGCAATGAGGAAAAAACCAACTTGCCAAGGTTTTATGAGAAGGAATTTTACGGAATGTATTTTGCAGCACCTGTTATAGTCTCCAGTGGTATTGTATTGAAAGCGCAAGTACGGACTGGCGTTTCTAACGGTGCGAACTTTGTCATTACACCTTCACTATTGGCGGATTACAAACCATCCCGTCATATTCGTTTTGGAGTCGGACTAGGCTCCAGGGCTTTTAGGCCAACGATGCAGGGATCGCTTTCAATTATACTGTAAAACGCTATTCATAAACACTAAGGAATCATTTTGCACAAACTTCAATTTGGTGACCCTTAGATCTAATACACCCAATAGAAGAAAGCATGAAAAAGTATCTTTTGATATTGACCATTGTATCCGGTGTCCTTCCTTCATTAGGACAAACATTTTCAGGCCAGATGTTTGTACAGCAGACTGTAATGGGCCTTCAGAAAGGATACGGTCTGCGCTACCAGGCCTATGAAGGATTAGGGATTGGAATTCTTTTCCAATCCAACGGAAAAATCTCTTCGGATCCAACGGGAAACCCCTTTCCATTCTATGGCATGGAGGCAATCATTCCACTAGCAAAATATGATAATCTAAGCTTCTTCCTAACACCCAAAGTGGGATTTGTCAATAAGTACTTTTTCGTCCTTATACCGGAGGCGGAAACAGCAATCAAGATCTTTAAAGACTTATCCGTTGGGATTACTGCCGGTATTCGAGCCAGGCAATCATCTGCCGGAGCCAAAGTTATTCTACACTTATAAAATGATCACTTAAACTCAAAAATCATGCATAATTACTTTAGAATAATCCATCTGATACTTAGGCTAATTGTGATAGGTCTAGTTTTAATTCTGGTCTCCTGTGAACCCGAACTAGTGCAATCACATGAAAATTTTATTATACAAAAAGGACAACATCGCGCAAAAGTCCGAGTGCAATCACTTCAATCCTCTGTACTAACCTTTGACGCAATTTTTGATCAATCGGCTATTTATCAAACGCAACAAATTGAAAACCAGCACGACATCAACAAGCTGATGGGGTTTTCTGATTGCAATTCACTTCATCATGAAAACAGCGCACGCTTTGGATGGAGATGGTTAGACGGAAATCTCGAAATTCATGCCTATGCCTATGCTAGCGGAAAGCGGGTGACCAGGTTTATCGGAAATGTAGACATCGACACGTCCAATACCTATCAAATCACCATGACCCAAGATTCTTACATTTTTAATCTTGTGGGTTTTAATCCTGTAGTTATCAAAAGAGAGAATCATTGCAATAGAGGCTTTTACTACATGCTTTTTCCCTATTTCGGTGGAGATGAGTCTGCTCCACATGACATTCTCATTCAAGTAAAATTCAACTATTAGTAAGTAAAACCTCGGGAACAAAAAAAAGTATCCTATGCTTCTTCAAGCTATCACAACCGGGATTTAACGACTAGTTCCGGATGGTTTTAAATATGAAAAATCGCCAAAAAAATTTACCAGCGAATTTCAATATGACAGGCACTTTTTTTATCTTAAGGGTAGGCTAGCTATGCTCACCATATTCTGACTAAATCTCCTCCAGAATTGGTAAGCATATGGGACCTTTAGATCTAATACCTATCGCTTTATCCGGTGTTGCTATTTGGATGTTCTATCTCCTGGTTAGCCAGATAAGAAAGAAGCCCGCAAATGCCTACCTGGCATTTCTCCAGTTAGCCATGTTCTTAGCTGTTTTTGTGTTGATCAGCATCAAAAATGAGTTATACACGAAAGAACATTATCTCGTGTTTTTGCCAATTTTTTGGACTTCTGTGGTTGGCTCAATTTCATTTTTGTACCTCAGAGCCTTAATATATAATCGAACCAAATTGAGATGGTCCGATCTGTTGTTTTTTATCCCATTAATGGCCCAGGTAGGCTATCATACTTACTGGTTCATACAGCCTTTTGATGTCAAATTCGACTATTATGTTAATAGCTATCTACCTCGCCTTCTTGGATATGAGAATCTGATCGCGGTTTTCTTCATCCTCCCTTTGGACGTAAGCGCGTTTGTTATGACGATGAAATTCGTAAGAAGAAATTGGAATCTCGTGACCAAGAAATCTAAGCCCATTCTGGTTTGGGCCAGGAATTTGAGTGTTCTGTTCTTAATCAGAAGCACCGCCTTTTTGATCAATAATCTTTTAGCATGGGTTTTTAAAGTTGGAAATATTCAAACAGATATGGTCTACGTTCCTCTTTCAGCGATTTCGTTAATCTTCCTTTGGTTGGCCTATTATATGACCAAACATCCTGTCATTACAAGAGGATACATTAAATATACTGAGGCTTCGAAGAAAAACACATTGTTTGAGCAGAAGCTAGAAAGTTTGGTAGAGAAACGTATATACGATCCGGATTTAGGTCCACACCCCATTGCTGAGTTGTCTAAACTAATGGATGTTGAGATGCCATTTTTAGGGAAATACTTTAAGATTCACATGAACAGGAACTATCCCGGATATGTAAGAAATCTGCGCATGCAAAAGTTTCGAGACCTGGTAGTAGAAGCCAGAAAAAATGGCGCAGATATACAAATAAATCTTCTACAACAGCAATGCGGCTATCGAAACCGCTCTTCCTTTAATCGAGATGTGAGCGAGGTCTTTGGAAGGTCACCTTCCCAATTTATTGAGAATTAAAAGCTTGTAGAAACCTCGTATCTGAGGTTTACATCTTACCACTTATGTATCAATTAATCAATATATGATAATTGATACTTATCAAATGAAAACTCTTGCCCGAACATAAGTTTAATTAAGGATTCAAACTCCCGGTGAATGTAAAGATATGAGTGATCCACATATCACTAAATGGTTGGAAGTAAGGACACAATTCAACACCCTTTTGACATGAAAAAATTCACTTTTTGCTTTGAATGAACTTCATACAAACCAGAAGGGAATAAGGTCCTCATGAATCAAAAAGTATCTCAGGTTTCGCGTGGATTTAAGTTGGTAAGATGCAAATAAGTAGTGTGCGTTTGTTTGATATTGTTCTGCTGGTTCAAATTGGAATTGCCTTGTGGATCGTCTCTGTTCTTTTGAGCAGAATTAAGTATAGAATTTCAAATTTCTTTTTAGCTCTTGCTCCTATCGGTGGTTTGCTTTACCTCATCCGGAGTTTAGTTGAATTGAATGAAATCTATATGCAGTATCAAATTCTTCTGTTTTTGCCCATCTATTGGCCGGCAATAATAGGCCCGACTGTGTACATTTTTCTACTGGATGTCATTCAATCCCAGGAAAAGGTTAGATGGTCAAATTTGTTTCATTTATCCCCAATCCTTATTAATCTGAGCTATCAGACTTATTGGTTTTTCCAATCCTTTGAAGTAAGACTCGACTATTATGCTGGACGATACAGTGATTTTGATAAGTATGTGGAGCAAATCATTTCGGTCATTATTACCTTTGTCTATTTGATTGCAGCTAAGCGGGTTGGCTCAGGATTTATTAAGAGGAACCGGAATAAGTTGACAAGCAAATCTCTTTCAATTGTCACATGGGCCAATAATTACATATTTCTCCTAATCCTCACATTCAGCCTGTTTGCAATCATAGTTTCAATAGACCTTTTACTGCCGGCAGTGGGAGACGATGTGATCCTATTTCTTAAGTATATATTTTATTTCTGGGTGACAACTTTTATCATATGGCTAGCCATTCATGTTACCAATAATTTATCGCTAACGACGGAGCGGATTGAGTTCAGTAGATCAGCAGCCAAGAACATTCCGTTCGAAACGAGGCTTAGAGAATTGACTTTAGCAAGAATTTTTGACCCTGATCTTGGTCCCTACCCTATACATACCCTGGCTAAGTTGCTTGGCACAGATACCATGTATTTGGGAAAATATTTGAAAATACATTTTAACACCAATTATCTTGGATATGTTAGGCAAATAAGAATGGAAAGATTTCAATCACTGGCAAGAGAACGCAACAACTACAATGGAAACCTGGCAATCAAAGATATCCAACTACTTTGTGGATATCGGAACAGAGCTTCATTCAATAGAGATGTGCAGGAAGTATTCCATAAATCCCCTAGTGAATTCATTCTTTCACTCAAACAACAACTTAATTGAATTTTTTGGCTAAACTACAATTTGGGGCAACTATTCCGATCAGAGCTACTTCTGCACCGAACTTCTATGAGTCACCCGAATGGAATAATTCTCAGGGGCAAGTTTCCTGACTTGAATTTTAAGATCCTCCTTGTAATGATCTATCAAACCCTGTATAATGCCCAGGCCCAGAAACAATAACTTTCTTGACGAACTATACCTAATTTCGACTTCTTCGGGGCCCCATCTGACTACCCTCAACCGAGGTGGGTGCGCTTCTTTGTTTCTCATCCTTACTGTATGATGAATTTCTTCTTCTGTGTTCTCCAGGAGATCCAATAGATTCCAATCCTCTTTGGGTTGATAAACTTTCAAAAGGAAAGGAACCATAAACTTGCCAAAATCAACCAACATTTTTTTCTTATCAAGTTGCTGACGCAAAATGGCTCTTTGAAGAATATAGAAGAACATGTTGTCATTGTAATTCATAGTAATTTCGAAATGACTGGGTATCTCTCTTTCCTCTCTTGTAAACTTCATCCAATCAAAAAGCCCAAATTTTTTTATGTAGTACTTTTGAAATTCTCTTAAGACAAGACCGTGCATAACTATTGATAAAATCGAAATTTTTAAAATTTAAAGGCAGGCAGACTTAAGTAAGCCTGCTAAACCTTTATCATTTGCTAAAGTTATGTGCATGATGTATCAATGCTTGTCTCAATATCCATTTGAGTTTACATTGAGTCATTACCCCAATCTCTTTATATCGCCAGTGAATTGTGATTGAACTTTGATGGAATTACTTTCGGGAATTGCTATACTTTAAGTTAGGATAGTCCACCTTGTCAAACTCAAGATAGCTTAGCAGTATTCGATTCGCGGACCCAAGCCGTTATAGGAGTAATTCAAGGGATCAAAGGCAGGTCATTGCGCTCCAATTATTAGCCTAGAAGTTAGTGTATTTATTAAATAATCATTCGCAACGACCCTTGCTTCCTTTGATCAAGTAAAAACCACATTACGAAGAATTTAAATCTAAGCATACTAGAAACCAGAACTCTCCATAAAACCGTCTCAAAAAATGAACTTATCCAAGATGGGACATAGAAACTTATTGACGTACTGGGAAGGAGTTGCTAACGGTCTATTGATATTTGACCCATTTTTGATTCACTGCCTGTTATTTTATTGCTACTCATTTCGAAATCTATCCTTTCTATTACTCCCACTGCCTGGCAACGTAATTCCTAAAGAGTACTGATCAGATGCAGCTTGATTCACATTAATTCAATGGTGAGCTAAAACGAGAATGTGCTTGTGAGACAGGTCTTAACCAGAATAACTTTACTTCTACTTCTTTATTACCAACTGTTGGTTGTTTTTGACATTCCCTGGTTTGAATGTTCTGAGGATATAGGTACCTTTTTTAAGGCCTCTGAACCAGTATTCGTTCGTTTCGTCCAATTCAGCTTTCACAATCATCTGCCCACCCAACGTGTACAATTCAAATGCTGATACACCTGTCATGGTCAAGTGATCTTCAAAGGGATTAGGGTATACAATCACATTGTCGGACCATTCTCCTTTGACAGAAACAATTTTGGAATATTCGTAGGCTCCATCAAAATCGATTTGCTTGAGACGATAGTAACCATTCGGAAAAGGTGGCGAAGGATCAGTAAACGAGTAGTTGTGAGATTCACTGGTTGTTCCATTTCCTTCAACATAGCCTGTATAAGTCCAGTCAATGCCATCACTTGATTTCTCGATCTCGAACCCTTTGTTATTCGTCTCACTAGCCGTTGCCCATAGGATCTTCACCAGTTGGGCTTCCGTAACAATCGCCTTTACAAACAGAAGTTCCACCGGAAGAGGGAGGCTCGCTCCCCCGGTATTAAAATAGGCTTGAGGGTATGTCCATTGGCCAAACACCTGGCCACTTAGTGAAGTAACAGGGTGATAACTAACACGTGCGCGGACTTTCGTTGACCTGGAAATTTTGTCAACATTGGTTGTCAGTTCAGAGCCGGAAACCTCCAGATCGCTATAAGAAGACTGTTGCTCAGTAATGAAAGTACTGTTTGTGATCGGAGTGCCATCAAATGGCTCCTCCTTCCCTTTCACCTCCCATACAAGTTTACCTTTCGTTCGTCCTTCCCAGTTTGTGACAAAGAGCCCAATACCAAAATCATCGGTTTTAATTCCCTGCTCCAGGGGATCGGTGGAAGACGCATTGTAGAGGTCTAATTTCCTGATGGCACTATTTCCGTTATTTCCTTCGTAAACAAACGCTACTCCTTCATCCGCTTGTCCATTATCATACAAGAATGCTCCAACTATAACATCACTATACCCATCTCCCGTTACATCACCGACTCCGGCTACATCGAGACCAAAGAAGGCTGATGCCTGATCACTTTCCCACTCAGCGGCCAGTGTTAGTCCTGATGGAGATCCGACGTATAAATATGCTGCCCCTTCTGCTGATTGTCCGTTTGCATAGTTATCTGAACCAATGATAACGTCACTATATCCGTCTCCATTCACATCTCCTGCTCCTGAAACAGATCTACCGAAGCGGGCATTTACACTATTGTTAGTAAGTACCTCCTGGTAGCTCGCCAATAATCCTGAAGCCGATCCATGATAGACGTAGGCATAGCCTACCAGGCCTTTGTTGAAATTCCCATAAGCGCCCACCACTATGTCATCAAAACCATCCCCATTCACATCACCTGCTCCCGAAACTGAGGATCCAAAATAGGCATTGGCTACATCGCTTTCTACTTCCCAATGCGCGGTTGGAGACAAACCTGACGGGGATCCCAAGTACACAGACGCTAAACCCTCTCGCGTTTGTCCGTTCGTAAATCTTTCCCGTCCAACAATCACATCACTATATCCATCTCCATTCACATCTCCTGCTCCGGAAACTGAGCTAACCTGAACATCAAGTGCAAATTTTGACTGGCTGACTGACAGAATGCCGGTGGAAGAGCCATGATAAACGTACGCGGTATCTCCCTGATTCCCGGCGATAATCACGTCACTATATCCATCTCCATTCACATCTCCTGCTCCGGAAACAAAACGACCAAAACGACTATTGGCATTATTTTCTTCTAATATAACTTCATAACTAATTGACACACCTGTAGGGGAGCCATGATAAACATATGCCAACCCCTCTGAACCAGATCCCAGATTACTTCCCCCTACTATCACATCATCAAAACCATCCCCATTTACATCTCCAACTCCAGATACTGTAGCAGAAAAGGGAGCTGAAGTAGGCTCCAACTTTGTAGCATAAACTGTTGAAATTCCGTTCATGGAACCGTGATAAATGTACACATCGTTGCTAGAAGGATTGCTAGAACCATTGTTGCTTGTACCAACAATAACATCATTGTATCCATCGCCATTCACGTCACCTGCGCCACTTACACTGTAGGCAAAATTGCCCCAGATGGAACTACCGGCAATGTTCTCTTCCAACAGAATGGGAACATCGGAAACAGATCCAGGCGATCCCAAATAAATGTAAGCTCCTCCCGTATCAACTCCTGCTAATCCATCTAACAAGGGAGCACCAACGATGATGTCGCTGATGCCATCTCCATTCACATCTCCAGCACTAAAAAGACTCTTTCCAAAGCCTGAAGCCGAAACAGACAACTCCACCGTTGTGGCAGGTCCAGCACTACTACCATGGTAGATGGCAACCTTCTCCGCGCCAGGCAAACTTACTGCCACATCACTATAACCATCTCCGTTTACATCCCCAGCAAGGCCCACAACCTCTCCAAGTTCTCCAGACACAATATCCGACTCCACCTCCCAGCCAGGTGTAGTTGCGAGACCTGAAGCACTGCCGTAATAAAGTCGTACAAATCCTTCATCCGTGTGACCGTTAGCATAAAGGTTTCCTCCAACAATAACATCACTGTAACCATCTCCATTCACATCCCCTGCTCCACCTACACTAATTCCAAAATTATCCGGTCCCGACAGAACCAGCTGATTACCCAACCCACTACTACTTCCATAAAGCAGATAAACCTCATCGTTATCCGTACCCACAATCACGTCAGAGAAGCCATTCGAAGTTCCACTATCAATATCCCCATTTACATTCCCCGCACCACTAACCGATTGACCAAACCTTGCATCCATTGACGGGCCCTCAAGAACCGTGGCGGGACTGGAACTCAGCCCAGTGCTACCGCCATAAAACACAGAAACCTTCCCTTGGTTTGTGAAAACATTCGAATAACCAGGTTCACCAATGATCACATCACTGTAACCATCTCCATTTACATCTCCTGCCAGACTTACCGAAGCACCAAAGCTTTGACTGCCGTTGGAAGAACTCACACTCCAGTCCGGTGATGATCCAGGCCCACTGGCGCTACCGTAATAACCATATACCTTATCTTCTCCGGGTGCACCGACTATAAAATCTCCATAGCCGTCTCCATTTACATCGCCAGCATTCGAAACAGAGGAACCAAAAAGTGCATTGGCCTGATCGATCTCACCCGTCCAGGATACGCTTGCAGAAGGACCGTCAGAGGAGCCAAAGTAGACATAGCTTCTTCCTTCATCGATTTGACCATTATCGTAAAGGGGAACCCCTACAATCACATCACTGTATCCATCTCCATTTACATCTCCAACACTTTTTACACTCGTCCCGGCTTCCGAACCGGCTTGATCACCCTCCATCATCCATGCAGCAGTCGTTGCAAGTGGGTCAATGGTAATCGGATAAATAACATCCCTGGCATTTACAAGAATCTTAATAAGATCACCTATCACCTCAAACTTCGCTTCCAGGATCCGCCCAGTGGCGTCCCACACTTTCAGTTTGTTGTACGTCAAATACTTGACCTGATGATCTCTTTGGGAATCGTAAAAGATTACCTCATTGTCTGACCCCTTAGAAGGAGTCAATCCATCAGTCCCTAAATGAACTGCTATTTCTGAAGGTGAAAAAGTATCAGAAACTTTATCTACTATGAAATTCTGTCTCAAGCCACTTGGGGTCTTAAGGTATTCGATCGTAAGTACTCCCCTGTTGAATTCCACCTGGTTTTTTGACATTCGTACATCATCAAAATCCGTTGGGATGGTTATGTCATCGACGATCAATCCGATGAATGTAATGCCTAACTCCCACTCATCATTCAGTGCTCTCATCACCGTTCCATCCGGATTCATGGTCGCCTCGAACTGTCCTGGTAGGGTCAACTCGAAGAAAGTAGCGTCATCCTGACCCCATTTAGACCCGGAAAACAAATGCAGTAAGATGAAAATAACAGGTACCATCAAAAATGCCAGCAAATCCTTAGACTCATACTTGTGGCCAAAACGAACCCATCTCATCCGGCTCGCTTCCGGTTTATCAACCACCTTTTTTCTGATTATCATTTTGATTTAGTCTTTTAGTTCTACCAGATTGTGTGCTCACAATCTCATTGCAGAAAAGTAGGTGTATTTATATGTCCTTATGGACTCACTATCATGGATGAATAAATTGGGACATGAATGAATCTCAGATCAATTAAGGATCAGCACACTTTTCGACCAGCCGTAAGAGTCAAGTGCTGTCAATCTATCAGGGAATGATTCAATGGTCGCATCATCATCAACTGAGACAAAACCTCAAGTGAATAGAAGCTTGGTCATACTACTATTTTGCAAAGAATCGGGAAGCGAAGAGGTCACACCAGTCAGTGTAATACCTATTCTATCAATAAAAACCCAGGAGCAATGGACATGTACAAATTTCCAATCTCATCAGACTTGAGACACTGAGGTGATTGTATGTTGCTTAATCTTGCCTGTATAAGATCTTTAAACCATCATGCTATGGATGTTTGATCATTGCCGTGGTCGTCAGGCAAAACCCATACAACTGTATGGCTTTTAGAAATCGCGCCTGGCGACCTAATGATCGAATGTTAAATATGATACTTACAGTTCTATTACATGTTCCAATTTTGCCCTGGCAATGAATAACAGTTTCATTGAGATGCAGTTTAGGAATAAGCAAATTCAACATGTTCAGATTTCGAAAACGCCGGATGTGAAAAGTTGGTAGAAGTACTAAACTAAACCAGGCGAATTTGATCTCCTTTTGATGAGGAATACGGTCTGATTTTGACTCAATACGTTCAATTTATTCAGCTATAGAATTTGGGCTTTGATGATCGAATGAATACTTTTTATCTTGAGAAATCAGAAAATCAGGACGCAATTCTTTACGTTGAAAAAACAACTCAATAAAGCGTGATTTTCTGTTAACCCCAGCCATTGAGCCATTTTCAATTTTGTCTATGTATTCGGTCGGAGATAAATCAAATACTTCCTTAACATCTCTATTGAACGATCCCCTGTTGCGGTAGCCGCATTCCATTTGAAGTTTTTTTATTTGAATAGGCGTGTGCTTTTTTTTGTGCTCAGCTACAAGACTCTGAAATTTTTTCATTCGGATTTGACGAACGTACCCAGGGTAATTTTGACCAAAATGAATCCTGAAATAGCTACTTAGAAAAGATTTCTCAACTTCAAGTAGTTCAGCAAGTTCTTCAAGCGAAAACGGACCTCTTAATAAATCAAAAACTCTTGGTGTCGACAACTCATCTAATCGTCGTTCAAGTAACCGACTTTTCGTGGAAGCTTTGCTAAGATCAACATTCGTAAATATAGCCAATGGATTCTGGGCAAGAGAACCTACCATCCATACTACAAAACCTGAAATCACAAGCTCAAGCAAATATTGTGGTAAAAAGAGGTCCAGGTACGTAGATCCGACCACCGAAGCTATAATGAACAAACCCCAACCGAAATGAATAAATAGATTAAGACTTAATAATCTCAGAGACCATCGAAATACTTTCTGAGCGTCTTTAGTCAACAAATTATAAATTCGTCTGTGTTCTTGTTTGAGTGAGACTAAAGCAACCAGTGAATACGAGAAAGACACAAGCCAAGGCAGACCCTGTTCTATCAAAAAACTGTTAAACGGATACTCTTCCTTAAAATAACTATACCTGATTTCAAGAGGTTCAGACCACCAGTACAGCGGGTAACAAACCAGCAGAATCCATGGAGCAAAATGAATCAGATCAGTCCTATTTAGTTTTCGCCTTCCTTTGGTATAATAGCCTTGATACAAAAAAAGAAAGACCCCAATCGATGACGACCAATATATTGGCAGGAATAGCTGGGAGTGGTAGTTAGAAAACCATTGCCTTTCATAGCAGATTGCAAAAATCAAATGCAAAGCGATCACCAGAAAACATAAAGCAAGAAAGAGATTTGAATATTTTTGTTTAAC
Source organism: Cyclobacteriaceae bacterium (assembly GCA_028278585.1). Lineage (GTDB taxonomy): Bacteria > Bacteroidota > Bacteroidia > Cytophagales > Cyclobacteriaceae > Ekhidna. The sequence continues at coordinate 16,026 of JANQEC010000173.1, forward strand.
CCGAGTTAGAAGGACGTAGACTATTCCGAAGGTAATGCCCAGTACCATTATCAAAATGATTTCGTTCAAGTTCATGGCGGTTCGCTTTGAGGCTCATATCTCTGTCAAATTCCAAGACTAGTACTTTCGAGATATTCGAGCGGTGACTAAAAAAAATACGTATGATGTAGATTAATTTAGAAAGAAAAGAGATACATTTTTGTCTCAATCTTGCTGAACGATCAAAATTGGGACATTACTCAATCAGGTAGTTGTAGCATAAATTCATACTCTTGGACTGTTCAATCTTTTTATTACTTAGTCCATCTTACTTTTCTGTCTCACTTTTACAAAAAAAGCTCATATAGGCTGTCATGTAAGAGAATCTGCTTTACTTTAATCCCCAAAATTCGGTTTCGACAGTTTTTTATGTGGAATGATTAGTTAAGTATTCTAACAGAAAATTAGTGTTCGTCTTTTAAAGACTGTCTTACCATAGATCCTATTCCATAGGGCAACACATTAAATATGCTTCTACTAATTGTTTTTCTTCTTTCATTTGCCTTAACGGTATTCTTCTTAACCAGATCAATCAATTCTAAGAGTTCCAAAAGAAGGTAGCGTTGGTATCGTGCTACTTTGGTTATATGTGAATTATCTGAATTTGGAATTAATAACCTGGCGATACAAATATGAAAGTCTTAACTGGGTGACTACAATCATGTCGTTCTTGTCGGGGTTGCCCCGTACAGAACCATCCATTCCCGAACCAATGTATGCGGAAGAATAGAACCCATGAGCTGGGTTAAGATAAATTGCTCCTTTATCGTGTTCTCTATCTACCCCTTTGTAGGAAGTTGGCTCTGAAGATCTATCCGAAAGGACCCGAGCGAGATCGTTTTCAAATTTATCTAAGGAAACGTACTTCGTACTAACATCATCAATGTAGTCAGTAAAGAGAATTCTCAAACCAATTTCCAGGGAAATGTTAAAATTTGAATTTGCAAGTCGTGTGGTCCATCCAATTGCCAATGGAATTGAAAAACCAGTATTACTGTAAGGCTCTACAATTCCAAGATTCTGTCCTTCGGTGCCAAGAGGTCTAAGCTTTACCCACTTACCTGCTTCAGGAATCGAAACACTGCCTGTTTGATCTTTCTGATAGTCTGCACCAGGAACCTTTGCTCTTGGCTCATGCAAGTAAATAGCGCCACCAACAAACAGATACACATTATTTTCTCTTCTGTTATTCATTCGTCCATAATTGGGAAACAGGAAAAATTGAGCCCCAATTTGGAATTCTTTTATATCGTTCCTGAAACTCAGATTTCTCACATATCTGCTTAAATCATTGTTTTGACCCGGATCAGCCCAA
>JANQEC010000175.1 GCA_028278585.1 Cyclobacteriaceae bacterium
CGAAACACATTTATCACTTACCTGTTTGCAATTTATCTGCTTACACTTCCTGTTGGCAGAGAACCCAGGTTTTGTCCAAAATCGTGTGCAGTAGGGGCAGTCTCAGCATCTGTAGCGATCATTGACAGAAGAGGCTTCAGAAGGAACGGGTTAGGACTATTGTCCGGCACCGGCTCCACTGAGATCACGACCGTCTGACCTCTCATGTCAATCGGATATGTATCACTTGATCCTGCAGGAGCTACGAAGAAATCTTCACCAGGGATTGGAGGGCCGACGTTATTTACCGTGCTGCTTAAAGGATTTCCACTATCAACGGCTCCAAAATCCCTAAAAGTTCCTGTAGAGATTGGTCCATTCTCCGTAACTACCCATCCTTCGTAGATCCATCCATCGCCTAAAGTTGGTAATGTAAAGTTAGCCGTTGGAGGGGCTCCAGGCGTTCCAAACCAAATACCATAAATATCATTTCCATTGTTGACCCCATCACCTTCGTCTGTAGGAGTCCTTAGGAAGTAAGTTCCTGCAGCATTGGAAAAATCTCCAAGCGCTGGCTCTGTTGCCGTCGAAACAGTTGCTGTGTTGCCATCAAAGTCACCGGCAATTAATTTTTGATCTGAAGGAGCAGGATCAGAATCCTCGGCAGGTTCAATTGTCAAAATGAATTTAGTAGCTGACGCCAACGTCACACCATTCACTGGGAATGTAGTAGCCGATAAATCTCCCGAGTCATCAACGGTGAAAGTACCTGTTGAAACAGGAGAACCATCTACCAGAACCCAACCTTCGTAAACAAAGTCATCACCAAGATCTTCCAGGCCAGACAAGTCCAATGTCATAGTGGCGTTTGCATTTCTGGTCACCATTATTGAGTTAGAAAGATCGTATGATCCACTCAAAGCACTGGTATTCATGCCCATTTCAAGGCCCGTTAACCCCTCTTCGTAACGTATGTACCAGATAAAACAAATTCCTGCACCCGCCGCGTCAAAATCGACACCTTCCAGGTCAGCGATTGTACCAGGTAGACCTAAAATATTGTTGTTGTCATCAGTGATTACCCAGGAGCTGTTTGTTCCAACGGCATCATCACTGACAGTAATACCACTCACAAAATCAGAACTTCCGTCCACAACAAAAGTGAATGGACCACCTGAAATAGTTCCGGCAGAAGGAGTGATCACCGTTCCATCATCATCTCCGCAGCTTGCGAGGATTATGCTCAGAGCTGCTAAGATCAAAATTGGTTTTTTAAATAATTTTCTCATTTTATAAAATTTTTACATGTTTCTTGATCACAAATCAACGGCTGAGATATTGTGAAAGAATCACAAAGAATTAACATTTTCGAAACCATATATCACGAGTGTAATTTTCTGACAATCAAATAGTTATGTCGATTTGGATTGTAATTCCGATGACCAATAGCTGCATTGGTGCATATTTGAAATCTTATTGTGATACTTCTGTGATAAGTTTTGCGTTCATTCGTATTCAGATATGAAGGAAGTACTGATAATTGAGGATGATCCGGAGATCATAAATCTGCTGGAAATTCATTTGCAAGATTTATCCTGTACTGTCATCAAAGCAATGGACGGGAAACAGGGACTGGATTTAGCACTTGAAAAAAAACCCGACCTGTGCATTTTGGATATCTCACTTCCATCAATGGATGGTATTGAAGTTTGTCAAAAGATCAGGGCAGTCCAAAACACTTCGATCATTATGCTGACAGCTAAATCGGAGGAGATCGACCGTGTCATCGGGCTGGAAGTAGGAGCCGATGATTACATCACCAAGCCATTTAGTATCAGAGAGTTTATAGCACGGGTAAAGGCGATCTTCCGAAGGGCGAAACTCATCCAGGAAAGTATGAATACTGAATCAGTTTCGGAATTGAGTTTTGATGACCTTTCAATAAGTGTGGAAAAAAGAAGAGTTGGGGTGGCTGGGAAGAAAATCGAATTGTCCCCAAAGGAATTTGAGCTTCTTGTGCTTATGGCTTCTCACCCGGGGAAGAGTTATTCAAGAAGTGATCTTCTTAGAATAATATGGGGTTATGATTTTGATGGCTATGAACATACGGTCAATTCTCATATTAATCGGTTAAGGGCCAAAATTGAACCGGATATGAATGAACCTAAATTCATTTTAACGACCTGGGGTGTTGGATATAAATTCAATGAAGAATTATGAAAAAGGATGTAACACTCAGTAACCGCTTGATCCGAAAACTTGGAATTGCTTTCTTCTTTTTGGTAGTATTGATGGGTACTTCATATATCCTCATCTCTGTTTACTTAACCAATAAGCATTTTGAAGAAAGATCTCAGAAGTTGAATGCTCAATTGGCAAATCACTTAATAGAGGAGAAATTCAATGGCAATTCGCCTTTCTTGAATGATGGCAGTGTAAACAAATCTCTCTTTGGGGATTTAATGCACGATATGATGGCTGTCAATCGGGGGATCGAGGTTTATTTACTAGATAGCCTGGGTGCGGTTCTTTACTCGGTAGTGCTCAAACACGATGACCCAACAAATCCTGTTCAATACGTGGATTTGACACCTGTTGAAGAATTCATTGCCTGTCAGGGGGATCGATACATTCTTGGAGATGACCCCAGAAATAGAGGAAAGCAGAAAATTTTTTCATCTGCGAAGTTTGAAAGCAATGGCAGAGTAGGTTACATATATATTGTGCTGGCAGGACAAGAGTTGGACAATGTTGCGAGTTCACTTCTTTCTGATTATTTCATGAAACTTGGTGTCGGTGCATCTCTTTTGACCATGCTTTTTGTCCTGGCTCTTGGATTGGCCAGCTTTTGGTTTTTGACCAAAAATTTGAGATCCGTCATACAGACTGTCCGACGTTTTAGGGAAGGCGATATGGATATCAGGATTGAAGAGCCTGAAAAAACAGATCTTTCGGTGTTAGCTACAAATTTCAATGAAATGGCAGATACCATATCCAGGAATATGGAGGAAATAAAATCAGTTGATGTGTTAAGACGGGAATTGATCGCCAACGTTTCACATGATCTAAGAACTCCACTTTCAATCATCCACGGATATGTGGAAACACTGCAGATGAAGAAAGATCAACTGGAGGAAGAGGAGAAGGATAAATATTTGGAGATCATAAAAGGAAGCTCTGAAAAGTTATCCAAGTTGGTTAGTCAGTTGTTTGAGTATTCTAAGCTTGAAGCTGACCAGGTGAAACCACTGAAGGAACCATTTTCAATTACTGATCTGGCCATGGATCTTGTAGCTAAATACCAATTACTGGCTTCTGAAAAGAGTATTGAAATCAAAGTCAATGCGATCAATAACACGCCGCTGGTTTTTGCAGATATAAGCCTCGTCGAGCGTGTCATTCAAAATTTATTAGACAACGCACTGAAATTTGCTCCAGAGAATGGAGAAGTTTCTTTGGATGTGTCAGTTAACGATAAGGATGTACAGGTTGCGATATCGGATAATGGACCTGGCATCCATGAAAAAGATCAGATGTATATTTTCGATAGGTACCGACAAGCAAGAAAAGCATCTAAATCGGACGGAGTTGGTCTTGGCCTTGCAATTGTGAAAAAGATCATGGAACTACACAACACTAGTATCCAGGTGATCAGCAAGCCCAACGAAGGCAGCACCTTTCAATTTCATTTGCCAAGCTATTCTGTTTAAACTAATACTCCTTGTACAAGTTGGGTTTTCGAACCAGCATTTCAAGGCTTAGGGAAACCAGTTCACCCATGTTCCTGCACTCCAGGAAATCATCATCCTCATAGAAACTGGCTAATTCTTTTCTTAACTTATTTATGTGCACAGGTTTGGAGAGTTTTTCGTGTTTCATAGCCCTCAAAAGGTCATCGATTCGTGATCTTTCTACCTTCATTCGGTTAGCAATGTTGGACCTTTCTTCCCGCTGATATTGTTTTACTGTTTCGACAGTCAGGTGTTTCAAGCCAACGTCAATGATCGGATTGTTTTGTGTATAATATTGTGGAAGATAAATAGCACGTCTTCCTTCATAGGATTGTTGATCAAAATCAATTGCCCTCAGCCTGTATTCGACATCTTCAAAATCCGGAGTAATGTCCACAACAAAATTGCTTGAGTGCATATCCCCAAGGAGCCTGACAAAGCACCGCTCATTGAATTTCACAAATTCTTTTGAGAGCCGAATTTCATTGCAATTTGGATGCGTAAGGTATTTCTTAATAAACAACTCCGCCGGGACTCCAACAATATGTTCTTCAATGATGGTCTCCCGATTCACTACATAACTGAGCTTATTTGGTGAGAGCAAATGCTCTAATTCAAGTCCGTAAATCCTGGAAGCATCCGCATTTTTTACATAGAAATAGTCAAAGTTGTCATTAACCTGGTTTACAACACGTATTCGTATCGGTTGGGTATTTCCATACATGCATAAGTCTACTCGATCGATAGTCAAATGATCCATAACTGACAGATCTCCATCGGCCTTGATAATTGCATATACTTTTTTCAGTGCCTTATAGATTTGATCCATATCTCCCTGTGGGAAAAATAGTGTCTCCCAAAGTGTATCATTGCCATGCTTATCATACAATGGAATGGAATTGTCATAGCGTAGTAGATCAGCATAAAACACAGGAAGATCCATTTCCCGGTCATACTTTTCCAAATAGGCCCGGAGATACTTACTTATTGGAAATGGTTCTTTCTTCTTACTGATTATTGCCACTGTCGATACAATTTAATCAATGTATCTCACACCGAATTTGCCAGTTTTTGGTTCTTCTGGTGCTGGGATTGTTTTGCTTTTCAACATTTCAAGCAGATCTATTTCGATGTTGCGGGTTATGGTAGAAATAGGTGTATCAGAAGCTCTTCCTTCAAAAGGGTCTTCTGTGGTGGCACCTGCTTTTTCTAGTATGGTAAAAACGAATGAAATGGCTACAGACATTGGAATGGCACCCCAACTCATTTGGGGAACAAGTGCAAGCGGTAAGCATATAATAAACAGCCACAGGAAAACGATGGTGAAATAATTGTAGTAGTAAGGAAATATGGTCCCTTTTATTCGCTCAGTCATACCCTGAAGACGGATCAGTTCCTTCATCACATTGGCCAGTTCCATGTGCCTGAAGTCTTCAATAATTCTTTTTTCGTATCCTTCCTGTATTTTCATACTTTGGCTATGCAGTAGTTGAGTCGGTTTGTTGTGAAATCTTCTAAGCTCATCAATTTCTTTTTCGGGAAGATATTTTTCAAGATGCTCCCAATAATTTAGTTTTCTCAGGTGCATTTTGAGTGCATACAACCATGCCAGATGCCTATGGATCAGGTCTTCTCTCCATTTTTTAATTTCCTTTTCTGAGATCTTTCCATCACTAAATTTCTGAGATGAAAAGGAAATGATCAAAGTGCCGAAAGTTCTGCTGGCATTAACAATTCCTCCCCAAATTTTCCTGGCTTCCCACCATCTGTCGTAAGCGCTGTTATTTCTGAATCCCAGGAAAATAGCAAGCGCGCCGCCTAGAATACTTACAGGGACAACCGGCAAATCTAATGGTCGGAACATAAAGATCTCACCGAATTCGTATTGAAGCGTGGCTACGATTGATATTAAAATGAAAAGAGAGATACTGCCTTTGTTATAAAAGGTGATCCCTAATACTTGCTTGAATGGGTTATCTGAAAACTTAATTAACATTGGTCAGGTTTTGAATGAATAATTCTTCTGTCTTTTCGCACCATTGTTTAAACGTTGGTTGGACATTTTTATATTCTGGAATATACGACAACAGCTTTTCCAGTTCAAAAATTTCACTTGAAATGCCAGCACCAGCATTACTTGCATCCGTGGCGTTGCAGCTTTGCTCGTAGTGTCCTTTCACTGGTACCATCAAGGTTGGCTTACCCATGTACATCGCCTCACATACCGACTCGAAACCAGCCGTTGTAAGGTACCCATGACAGCTGGCCATCAGCGCTATAAATTTGCGATCGTTTAGCTGATGGAAGGTGAGATTAGTATCCTTTTCGTAAGTTTCGGGTACACCCTTCTTATCCCAAAAACAATGAATGGGTATGTCCGGATGTTTGACATGAAATTTTTCCACTTGTTCGGCGTATCCATGATTAACCATGTAAACCAGGAAATGGTTTTGTTGTGAAACCACCTGTGACTTAACCTCTTTTCTCAGTAGCGGTGGTACAATTGTTAGTTTTTTAGTGTCAGGTAATTCTTGAAACGAAAGTGTAAGTATTTTAAATGCTCCAAAGCTTGCCAATTTGTTTCCAAGAATTAGTGACGACTTATCGAAGATGCGTCCTTTTGGAAAGTCAAATACTGGGTGAGCAACGAAAAATTGGTGAGCAATTGCGACATGCTTGGATTTGGGGTTTTTCAAAAGGTAATAGAGCCCACCGAGGAAATCATAGAAATTTATAATAACATCTGGTTGGTCTTTTTTGACTAATGTGTCAAGGCGGTTGATACTTCTTATAAATGTCAGGAGCTTTAGAAGATTTAGCAGTATTGAACTGAAAAGCTTGACGGATTTCCCCTTTTTGTCAGTAACAAAATTCGGACTCTCAAGTTGTTGAATTGGCGATTGGATTTGTTCATAGAAAAATTGAGGTAACACCCTTCGTTTATTTTTTCCAACAATTACCCTGCAGACTTCATGTCCATTTTTGACAAGGATGCTATATAACGAAATGGCTTGTGTTAGGTGCCCTCGACCCTCACCCTGAACGATAAATAGGAATTTCATTGAGTTGCAAGCTATAAGTTGCAAGCTACAAGTCTTCTAAGCTTGTAACTTGTGGCTTACAACTTGTAGCTTAAATCTAATATCTAGCTTGGAAACTTCAGCAAAAACTCAGTCCCTTCACCAATTTTTGATTTGGCACTAATACTTCCTCCATGATTACGCATGATTTGTTTCGAAAGGCTTAGGCCGATACCCGATCCACTTTTCTTGGTAGTAAAGAATGGAATAAATATTTTCTTTAGGGCTTCTTCTTCAATGCCAACTCCATTATCTACAACACTAATAAACGCACCTCCTGATTCACCATTCATCGCCGTAATGGTAAGATTTTTGTTTTCTTTTTCATCCGCAGCAAGTGCCTGTACGGCATTTTTTACAATATTTATGATCACCTGTTCAATTTGCTCTTTGTCCAGCATAACCTTGAGGTCCGGTTTGATTGAGACATTTGCCTCAATATTATGTTGTTCGAAATCTGGCTTGAGCAACATGGTGACATGTTGGATCAGATCTGCAATCTTGGTTTCCTCTAAAGCCGGCAGTTTGATCCTTGTCATGTTTCTGAAATCGGAGACAAACTTGATCAGGCTCTCACTTCGATTGTGAATGGTTTTGACAGATAAATAGAAATCTTCAATCTGATCATTCTTGATTTCCGCTACATCAGCACCAGCCTTTACAAAGTCATCTAGTTCTGTTTCTACCGTTGAAGCAAGGGAAGAAATCGGAGTTACAGAGTTCATAATTTCATGAGTCAAGACCCGTATTAGGTTTTGCCAGGCTTCCATTTCTTTCTCTTCCAATTCCGACTGGATGTTCTGAATTGAAACCAGTTTGAATGCTTTTCCTAAAAGCGATAACTCGATGGCATATACGGCAACCTGGATTTCATCATCATTTTTGGAAATTTTAATCAAATCCCTTCCCCCGGTTTTTAGATCAGAAAATGACTCGAGTAAGGTGGGATATGTTTTCCCAATTTGATTAATATTCTTGATGAGCTTAACATCCAGTAGTTTTTTCGCAGCATTATTTATGATCTGCACTTCGCCAAGCTCATCGAAGGTGATAATGCCTATCCCGATGTGCTGAACGATTGTTCTCAGGTATTGATGCTGGGCTTCCTTGTCTGCCCGTATCTCTCGAAATTTATCTAAAATTTCGTTGAATTGGTGATAGAGCGATGCTTGACTGGACGAATTCTTTTTTTCAGGGTAGGTGTTTGTGAAATCATCATAGTGAATGCTTTCCAGGAAATGGACAACTTCTCGGTTTGATTTTTCAACAGAAAGATACAAGTAATACCCTTGAACAACGACAGCAACGAATACCAGGAATTTGGTAAAAAAGTACGTATCGGAGTTGTACAAATTGGTAAACAAAAACATCGTAACCAATAAGACAATTACGCGCGCTACAAGTTGAAATTTGAAGGATTTATAAATCATGTTTCTCCAATCTTCTATAAAGCGAGGCTCTTGTAAGTCCAAGTTCCTTGGCAGCTTTGGAGATATTTCCCTCGTGTTTGTTAATCATTTTTTGAATCGCGGCTTTTTCCATGTCATCCAGGTTGTAGGTATCCGGCTCCAGTGAAACCGAGCTCTCCGGTTTTTGTGACAAAAAGAAGAAGTCGTCGGGCATCAATTGGTTATTATCACTCATGATGATTGCCCGTTCGATGGCGTGCTGAAGCTCTCGAATATTTCCGGGCCACGGATATTTCTGAAGTTTAGCTACGGTAGATGGTGCTACTTGCTCGATGTTTTTCCTGTATTTTCCTGCATATTGTTTGGTGAAATGATTCGCCAATGTCTCCATGTCTTCCATTCGCTCTCGCAAGGGAGGCAGATTGATTTCAACCGTATTGATCCTGTAAAGCAAATCCTGGCGGAAGGTGTTATCATTCACCATTTCATACACGGGCATGTTCGTGGCACAGATCAGCCTTATATCAACATCAATTTCCTGGTTGCTTCCAATTCTTGTTACTTTTCTGTTTTGCAAGGCCGTGAGAAGCTTGGATTGTAAGGGCTGACTAAGATTACCTATCTCATCAAGAAATAAGGTGCCTCCGGTGGCAACCTCGAATCTTCCGGCCCGATCTTCTTTTGCATCAGTGAATGATCCCTTCTTGTGTCCAAATAATTCACTTTCAAAAAGAGATTCGGTAATAGCTCCCATGTCTACGCCAATAAACGGCATGTCTTTTCGTAGCGACTTCTGATGGATGGCCCTGGCAATCAATTCCTTGCCGGTACCATTTTCACCCAGGATCAACACATTGGCTTCTGTGGCAGCAACTTTATCAATAAGTTTAAACACTTTTTTGATTGCATCACTGTTTCCAATAATGTCTTTAAATGCCAGGTTACTATCCTCCTGAAGAGCTTTACTTGTTTGCTTCAATTGGGTTACCTGCTTCCTGCTCTTTTTCAGCTTCGAAGCACTGGATAGCGTGGCAAGAAGCTTTTCATTTTGCCATGGCTTCAGCACAAAATCTGTAGCTCCTGCTTTGAGAGCTCTTACCGCCATCTCAACATCTCCAAAAGCAGTGATGAGAATCACAACAGAATCAGGGTCCTTTTCAAGGATTTGTTCAAGCCAATAGAATCCTTCTTTACCACTTGTCGTGTCTTGACTGAAATTCATGTCAAGAAGGATAACATCGAAGCTGTCGTTGTTAAGGAGAAAGGGAATTTTACGGGGGTCCTTTTCAATCACCACTTCTTTGATGTGCTTTTTGAGTAGCATCTTGGCTGCCAAGAGCACATCTTCATCATCGTCTATTATGAGTATTTTGTCAATTGTTTCTTCCACAGGAATAAAAGTTTGGTATTGTGTAAAATGCCACAACTATGCCAACAGAATAAAAGAGCGTTTCTACGGCCTAGAGGTTGCTTAAATATAATAGGTTGTTCGTAAACGAACACTTTTTTTATCCTTCATTGATCATTTGCGGACATTTAAAATGAATGCCCCATCTTGAATCAGGGAGTGAATAGGGATGTTTGAAGCATGCGCTTGTTGCTTCATTTTGTTGCTGTAAAAACGAGTGTTACTGTTCCCGATGAGTAAATGTTTGAATTGAAAATGATCTCTTAGCCAGTTCAAATTTTTGATTGAGCCATTTTCCAAAACGAGAATGTCAGTTTCTATCAAGTGATCAAATCGCAGATCAAATGTTGTAGAGTCAATATACAAAATCTTTTTGCCTCCTAGAATTCCATAGGTAAAGGGGGATTTAACTTCAAACTGATTTGAAGTGTTGATACTTTGAATAGATGTCGAAATCGGAGCAAGTCCGGAGGCGAGACGATTTGGATTTATTTGATATGAGAGCGATTCAAGATCATCTGTTTTACTTTCCAGATAGAGCTCAGCATGATGACCAACAATATGGTCGATAACTTTCTTTTCTTTTATTTCATAAAAAATGATCTGGTTACAAGACGATTGGGAGTTGGTGGAAAGAAGTCGGGTATACAAGAAGCCAAGAAACAGTAGAACCCCGATCAACATTGTCTTAAAAGAATGATGATGAAACCCCCATATCAGAAAAATAACTATGGAATAAGTGCTGATTAATCCTATCAAATCGAGATAAATCCAATTGATTAAGCTATGGGGTAAGGATTCAACAATAGATACTGATTCATTTACAAACCAAATGATCTTAGAAAGAGCAAACCCAAGAGCACTACTTACTTCACTAATAATGGGGTCAAACAAAAGCATACTGATACCACCAACTAACATGATTGTTGCTGCAGGAATGACTACCAGGTTGGAGGCCAGAAAGTAGGTTGGAAATTGGTGAAAATAATAAGCAGTAAGAGGAAATGTGGCCATTTGCGCGGCGATTGAAACACAGGTGATAGCCCAGGCTTTGTCGGCAAGCAATGAATTAAATTCTAGCAATCGATAGATCTTGGGTTGCAAATACACAATTCCGAAAACGGCTGAAAAGGACAGCTGGAAACCAACTGAATAAATGAGGTATGGATCAACAAGCAATAGCACGAATGCTGCAAGTCCCAGGGAGTTGTAAATATTGCCCTTTGTAGCTTTTATTTCACCCCAAGCTACTATTGAGAACATTGTCGCTGCTCTCAAAACCGAAGGCGACAATCCGGTAATTAATGCATAGCACCAAATGACAGTAATCGAGATCAAGGAGAAAACCTGCCTTCCAGGCCTGGTTTTTTTTATTCCTCCAAAAAGAAATTGAAGAAACAGGTAAACAATACCGACATGCAACCCCGAAACTGCTAAAACATGCATGGCTCCAGCCGCAGAGTAGGATTTTTTCACTTCATTGTCAAGATGGTCTTTGATTCCAAGCAATAGCGCTTTAGCAATCCCGTTTTCCCTTGGTTCAGAGATGTGTTTATCAATAATTTGAGCAGCTTTAATCTGTGTCTTGTAGGCATATTCGAAAATTTTGTTTGGAGGACTACTTCCGCCGTGTCGGACGTCTCGAGCCCGGACAAAAGCATGACTGTAAATGTTTTGAAGACTTGAATATTTTTTGAAGTTAAATTCATTTGGATTTCCGGGTCCGGTTATCTCAAAGAATCTTCCATGGATTAACAATTGATCTCCGTATTCATAAACAGTTTGATTGGAAGTGTCTTTTTTAATGTAAAGATGGATGGTGCCCTGGATGCTTTTAATAGAATCTCGATTGGTTATGTGGTTTAATTCGAAATCATACCTGAAGTGGTTAGTTCTTTCAGTCGCTGAGCTGGTGACTGTTCCAGAGAATCCATCATGATTCTTGTTATAACTGATGTAGTGATTATAAGGTAGATCAAGGTACTTCGTTCGGACCAGTTCACCTCCAAGAAAAAAGAATATGGAGAGGGATATAATTCCATTGATTATACGAAGTTTATAAAAACCAATTTTTTTGGAAAGTACCAGGAATAGCGGAAATAATAGTAGGAGCGCACCAATGCTAAGGTTGAAGTGTTGCCAAACCCCAGGAAAAAGTTCGATACAGAATATTCCCGAAATAAGGACAATGGATAGACGGACGAACGGGTACGAATTCCAGAAGTACATGCGCTCCACGTTTCAGAGCGCCTGGTTGGTGAGATTGTTAAACTATGAATTTTTCTGGGGAAAGAGCTGGTAAAATGTACTACATATGGTCGACAATACTAATTAGACAGATGCTGAGTTATTTTTTCGATCCGTACTTTTTATAAGCCTGAATAATCGACTTAACCAGTTTATGCCGGACTACATCTCGATCATCCAGCTCTACAAACCCAATACTCTTCGTGTCTTTCAGAACGTCAACTGCTTCTATCAACCCTGAAGTTTGATTTTTGGGAAGGTCTACCTGCGAGCGGTCGCCGGTCACGATCACCTTAGAATCCGGTCCCATGCGTGTTAAAAACATTTTGATTTGCATGGGTGTGGTATTTTGTGCTTCATCAAGCAGAACATACGCATGATTTAGCGTGCGACCTCTCATGTAGGCCAAAGGAGCTATTTCAATGACCCCGTTTTCGTTGTAGTATTTTAATTTTTCCGCCGGGATCATGTCGTAAAGTGCATCGTATATCGGTCTTAGATAGGGATCGATCTTTTCCTTCAGATCTCCGGGTAGAAATCCAAGATTTTCACCAGCCTCTACGGCAGGCCGGGTGATAATTATTTTTTTAACCTCTTTATTTTTCAGTGCCCGAACGGCCAATGCAACTGAGACATAAGTTTTGCCAGTTCCTGCCGGACCAATTGCGAAAACCAGGTCATTTTTCTCTACAGCCTTGACCAGCTTTTTCTGATTGATGGTTTTAGGAGAGATCTTCGTGCCTTTTGTTCCGTGAACCAGCACTTGCGTCTTTCCAAGCTCTTCTTTGATCTTTTCTTCATTCGTCACAAAATCCTTTACGTTTTCATCGGTAACCTTTCCATATTCATGGTAGTGATTTAATAAGGAACTAAGAATTTCATTGATCTTCAATATCTGGGGTGCAGTTCCTTTGATCCGGATCTCATTTCCACGACTTACAATTTTGCTGTCAGGAAAAGCATCTGATAGTGCCTTGATATTTTGGTTTTCAATTCCCAGGAAGTCAACCAGGGATACATTTTCAAGAGTAATTATTTTTTCAAGCAATAGATATTTCCTTTTTAAATGCTACGCAGTTAAATATATAGTTTTGCGAAAACAAATTTAAGATTTTTA
>JANQEC010000233.1 GCA_028278585.1 Cyclobacteriaceae bacterium
CTCCAACCTTCACCTTACCCTCATCATCAACAAGCAATACTTTGTCAAAATTTACCTTTGCTCCCTCCTTTGCATCCTGTAATGGAGCATAAAGAAACTTGTTTTTTTCAGCTTTATACTGCTTGCCTGCAATGTCTACTATAACGTACATTTTATCGTCTTTTGAAAAAAGGATTGCAAAGATATGCTTTACAATCTAATATTCAAACACTGCTTCTCTGAAATAATAAATAAAAATTTTTTTGTATTTTTTTTATCTTTTTTTTACCCCCAAATCTCGCTAAAATCATACAAGTTTTTATTACAAAACAGCTCTCTAAATTGTTTGATTTCAACGATTTATGAATTGAATTTAGCACTTGATAATACAGGCCTTTGACCCGTAATAACCACTTGGAATTTCGGCTCATTTTGAACAGATTTGTAGACAAGCGGCCAGAAAAATTAAACCACTTTTCAGGGGCTGTATCCCTTAACGGTAAAGTTTTAAAAATCGCACAAAAAGTGTGGTGGGGGAGTATTTTTTTGTTTCTAAAATAGAAAAACTAGATGAGCGAACCACAAGTACAATTAGAAGAACCGATTTTAAAAGAAAATAAAGATCGCTTCGTAATATTCCCCATTCAACATGATGACATCTGGAAATTCTATAAAAAAGCAGAAGCAAGTTTCTGGACAGCTGAAGAAATTGATCTTAGCCAGGATCTAAAAGATTGGGCTGAAACCATGAATGATGATGAAAAACATTTCATCAAACATGTGTTAGCTTTTTTCGCAGCAAGCGATGGTATTGTAAATGAAAATCTGGCTGAGAACTTCGTCTCAGAAGTTCAATACACAGAAGCTAAATTTTTCTATGGCTTTCAGATTGCGATGGAGAACATCCACTCTGAAACCTACTCTTTACTGATTGATACGTATGTGAAAGATCCGAAAGAGAAAGACTACCTGTTCAATGGAATAGAGACCATGGACTGTGTAAAGAAGAAAGCCAATTGGGCTTTACGCTGGATTGATAAAGGTTCATTCGCTGAGCGACTCATTGCTTTTGCAGCAGTTGAAGGGATTTTCTTTTCGGGAAGTTTCTGTTCGATCTTCTGGCTCAAGAAAAGAGGTCTAATGCCTGGCCTCAGCTTTTCCAATGAATTGATCTCAAGAGATGAGGGGCTGCACTGTGATTTTGCCTGCCTGCTTTATAACAACCATATTCAAAATAAACTTCCGGTTGAGACCATTCAGGAAATCATTGCCGATGCAGTTTCAATCGAAAAAGAATTTGTAACAGATGCCTTACCTGTAAAACTAATTGGCATGAATGCAGATCTGATGTGTCAGTACATTGAATTTGTTGCCGATAGACTTCTGTCTGA
Organism: Cyclobacteriaceae bacterium; assembly: GCA_028278585.1. Taxonomy (GTDB): domain Bacteria; phylum Bacteroidota; class Bacteroidia; order Cytophagales; family Cyclobacteriaceae; genus Ekhidna. Next base: position 1,371 of record JANQEC010000233.1, read on the forward strand.
GTTAGGCTGTCCTAAAATTTATAATTCAACTAACCCCTTCGATTTTATGGAAATGATTTCCCTTCAAGGAAAAACCAATTTCTTCGAAAAAAGAGTTGGAGAATATCAAAAAGCTGGAGTGCTGAAAGAAGGAGAAGGAGAAGCTGCCAAGTTTTCATTAGACGAAGATTTCTAAAATTATATAATACCGACTAATTACCTATCACCCAAAAATCATACACGACCTATGTTAGTAGTTAAAAGAGATGGAAGAAGAGAATCAGTAAAGTTTGATAAAATCACCGCAAGAATCGAAAAGCTTTGCTACGGACTCAATCCCGACTTTGTAGAGCCGGTAGAAATTGCCAAAAAAGTTATCGATGGGCTATACGATGGTGTGTCCACAATAGAACTGGATAACCTGGCTGCCGAAACCGCAGCGACCATGACCACAAGGCATCCTGACTTTGCAAAACTTGCTGCACGTATCGCTATATCCAATCTTCATAAAGTAACTGAGACTTCTTTCTCCACTACCATGAAGCGGATGTATGAATACATCAATCCAAAGACAGGTGAGAATGCTGCATTGCTTTCAAAAGAAACGTATGGCACAATTCGAGCGAATGCTAAAAAACTAGATGATGCCATAGACTACAACCGGGATTACAATTACGATTTTTTTGGATACAAAACATTGGAACGTTCCTACCTGATGAAATTGGACGGAAAGATTGTTGAGCGTCCACAGCATATGTTAATGAGAGTTGCAGTAGGCATCCATGGAGAAGAGATTGATTCGGCAATAGAGACGTATAACCTGATGTCTGAAAAGTGGTTTACTCATGCCACTCCAACCCTATTTAATGCCGGAACCCCCAAACCTCAGCTTTCCTCATGCTTCCTCCTTTCTATGCAAGATGACAGCATCGATGGAATTTATGATACGCTTAAGCAATGCGCTAAAATTTCACAATCGGCCGGAGGAATTGGGTTGAGCATCCATAACGTAAGAGCAACAGGTTCTTATATCAAAGGAACAAATGGTACTTCCAACGGAATTGTACCAATGCTTCGAAATTTCGACATGACTGCCCGGTACGTTGACCAGGGTGGCGGGAAAAGAAAAGGGAGTTTTGCCATCTACCTGGAGCCATGGCATGCGGATATTTTCGAATTTCTTGATTTAAGGAAAAATCATGGTAAAGAGGAGCTTAGAGCAAGAGATCTTTTTTACGCCCTCTGGATTCCGGATCTTTTCATGAAAAGAGTGGAAGAGAACGGAGATTGGTCGCTATTTGATCCGAACGTCTGCAAAGGCCTCTATGAAAAATACGGGGATGAGTTTGAGGCGCTTTACGAAAAGTACGAGAAAGAAGGCAAGGCAAGAAGAACTGTTAAGGCCCAGGACCTGTGGTTTGAAATTCTTGAGGCTCAGATTGAGACTGGGACTCCTTACATGCTTTACAAGGATGCAGCAAATAAAAAGTCGAATCAAAAGAACCTTGGTACCATAAGATCCAGCAATCTCTGTACTGAAATTATGGAGTACACGTCCAAGGATGAGGTGGCTGTTTGTAACCTTGCTTCTATTGCACTTTCAATGTTTGTGGTCGACGGAAAATTCGATCACCAAAAGCTCTATGAGATCACTAAGGTGGTAACCAAAAACCTGAATAAGGTCATTGATATCAATTACTATCCTGTTGAGGAAGCTCGTACTTCCAACATGAAACATCGACCCATCGGAATTGGTGTACAAGGTTTGGCAGACACTTTCCTGCTACTAAAAATGGCGTTTGAATCTGAGGAAGCGAAAAAATTAAACAGAGAGATCTTCGAGACCATCTATTTCGCAGCGATGGAAACGTCAATGGAACTGGCCGAAAAGCAAGGATCGTATGAAACCTATAAAGGGTCTCCTGTTTCAAAAGGTATCTTCCAGTTTGACATGTGGGGAGTAGAGCCAGATTCAGGAAGATGGGATTGGTACGAATTGAAGCAAAAAGTAAGAAAACATGGGGTCAGGAACTCCCTTCTACTTGCTCCAATGCCAACAGCTTCTACTTCTCAGATACTAGGCAATAACGAATGCTTCGAACCATACACTTCTAATTTGTATGTAAGGCGAGTGCTTTCAGGAGAATTCATTGTGGCAAACAAGCACCTGATGAGTGAACTCATTGCATTGAATTTATGGGATGATAAGATGATGAATAAGATAAAAGCAGAAAACGGTTCTGTTCAAAACATTCCTGAAATTCCTGAGGACATTAAAGAGAGATATAAGACTGTTTGGGAGATATCTCAAAAAACTATTATTGACATGTCTTCTGATCGGGGAGCTTACATCTGTCAGAGTCAAAGCCTGAACATTCACTTACAAGACGCCAATTTTGGAAAAATGACTTCCATGCATTTCTATGCCTGGAAGAAGGGCTTGAAGACGGGTATGTATTACCTGAGAACTAAAGCTGCAACTGACGCGATCAAATTCACCGTTGAAAAAGAGAAACAGGAACAGCCAAAGGAAGCAGTGGTGGCGACCCAGGGACAACAAGCCACCATCACCCAGGAACAATTTGATCAACAAGCTGCAATGCAATGTTCTCTGGATGATCCCGAAGGATGTGAAATGTGTGGATCCTAAAAAATCAAGGAAAGAACCATCAAGACCCGGTACTTCTTGTCAAGATATTGTATACCAGGGATATGAATCCCGTATTGGTTATTAGAAGATTTTATCCTCTGATAAAGGACGGGATTAGAGATTATTGCTGTTTAGTATCTTCTTCAAAAGGAACAACATTAAAAATCATTTTTAGTCAATAAGCTAAACCTTTCCAGACTTAATGTCTTCAACTATCTCAGGATTTAACAATGTAGAAGTATCACCAAGATCGGCTACTTCACCACTAGCAATTTTCCTTAAAATTCTTCGCATAATTTTTCCGGATCGTGTTTTTGGCAAACCTTTTACCAGTTGAATTTTGTCTGGCTTTGCAATTGGTCCAATCAATTCTGTTATCGTTTTTCTCACTTCTTCTTCAATTCCCTCTCCCTCTGCGATCACAAATGCATAAATGCCCTGGCCTTTTATATCATGAGGATATCCAACAACTGCTGATTCTATAACCTTTGGATGTTCATCAATTGCATTTTCAACTTCTGCCGTTCCCATCCGATGACCAGACACGTTGATTACATCATCAACCCGACCCAGGATACGCAAATAGCCATCGTGATCTCTTTTGGCTCCATCTCCTGTAAAATATAGGTTTTCGTATGCACTGAAATAGGTCTGTCTGCATCTTTCGTGATCCCCGTAAGTCGTACGAAGGATGGAAGGCCAGGGAAATTTCACACACAAATTCCCTTGAATATTTCTACCGGTCAATTCTTTTCCTTCACGGTCAACAATGATCGGTTGTATTCCTGGAAGCGGCAGAGAAGCGTGAGCTGGCTTAACAGGGGTTATACCTGCTAGTGCTGAAATCATAATTCCCCCTGTTTCAGTCTGCCACCAGGTATCAACCAGTGGGCAGTTGCCCTTTCCAACATTCAAGTGATACCAGTGCCAGGCCTCTTCATTGATAGGTTCACCAACGGAACCTATAACTTTAAGAGAATCCAACTTATATGGTTCTAATGGCTCTAACCCATGGGCCTCCAACGCTCTTATAGCGGTGGGTGCCGTATAAAATTGATTTACCTTATGTTTATCACAAGCGTGCCAGAATCTTCCGGCATCCGGATAGGTTGGAACTCCCTCGAACATCATTGTTGTAGCTCCCGCCAACAAAGGTCCATACACAATATAAGAATGGCCCGTAATCCAACCCACATCTGCAGTACACCAATAAATATCTCCTTCATCATATTGGAAGACATTAAGGAATGAATAGTATGTATATACCATGTATCCTCCGCAGGTGTGGACGACTCCTTTTGGCTTTCCGGTGGACCCTGATGTGTATAAAATAAACAGAAGGTCTTCTGAATCCATTTCTTCCGCTTCATTTTCCAGGGAAACACCATCGATTGCTTCATGCCACCAAATATCCCTTCCATCTTTCATGGTAACAGGAGTCTTCGTTCTTTGAAAGACAATAACTTTCTCGACAGTACTGCTTTTCTCAAGTGCTTCGTCTACGACACTTTTCACTTCAATGGTTTTTGCTCCCCTGAAATTCCCATCTGAGGTTAATACCATTTTGGCTTCACAGTCATTGATTCTATCTGCAAGTGCGTTGGCTGAAAATCCAGCGAACACAACCGAATGTACAGCACCGATTCGGGCACACGCCAGCATCGCAACAGCTGCTTCCGGAACCATGGGCATATAAATGATAACCCGGTCACCCCTACCAATTCCATTCGCTTTCATGGCATTGGAGAATTGGCAAACCTTCTCGTATAGTTCTTTGTAACTTATTTTTTGGTACTGCTCATCAGGATCATTCGGTTCCCACAGAATAGCAGTTTGATCTCCTCGTGTTTCTAGATGTCGATCAAGGATGTTTTCAGTTATATTCAACTTCCCATTGATGAACCATTTCACATCAGGCCCCTTGAAATCCCATTTTAAAACCTTATCCCATTTTTTTCGCCACCGGAAAGAATTAGCTATATCTTCCCAAAAAGCTTCAGGGTTCTCAACACTCTTTTCATACGTTTGTGAGAACTCAGAAAGAGATCTGATTCTGTGATCCATAGTTTCCCAATTTTGAAAAAACGAATCTACTAAAAATTAGCTTAGCCTCTTGGATAGCGGATACTCTCCGTTAATTCCTGGACTTCTCCAGGTGGCGGTGGTGTCATTCTTGACACGACTATTGCAATTACAAAATTGATTAAGGCACCCAATGTGCCAATTCCTTCGGGAGCTATTCCAAACCAATATCCCTCCGCGGTGCCAGGACCTCCCAACTGTGGTTTGAAATAAATAATGTAAACGGTGGTAAAAAGAATACCAATAACCATTCCCGAATTAGCTCCCTGTTTGTTCATTCTCTTGTCAAAAATTCCTAAAATAATGGCCGGGAAAAATGATGAAGCAGCCAATCCGAATGCCAACGCCACCACCTGTGCCACAAACCCAGGTGGATTAAGTCCCGCAAGGCCAGCAGCAATTACAGCAATGGCAATTGCCAACCTTGCTGCACGGAGTTCTCCTTTTTCATTTATATCGGGGGCAATGTGTTTTTTTAACAGATCGTGGGAGATAGAAGTAGAGATTACCAACAACAGTCCGGCAGCAGTTGAAAGCGCGGCAGCCAACCCTCCTGCCACTACCAATGCGATCACCCAGGCTGGTAAATTGGCGATTTCAGGATTGGCTAAAACAATGATGTCTCTATCGATCGTCAACTCGTTATTTTGTGCGTCTGCTACATATCGAATTCTCCCATCATTATTTTTATCGTCAAAGGAAATGAGTCCGGTGTTTTCCCAGTTTTTGAACCATACAGGCATCTCACTATAATCAGCATTTTTTACTGTGGTAAGCAAATTGGTCCTTGCAAAAGCTGCCACGGCCGGTGCTGTGGTATAGAGAATTGCAATAAACAACAGTGCGTATCCGGCAGAAAGCCTTGCATCACGGACCCTGGGAACCGTAAAGAATCGAACAATGACATGAGGCAGGCCTGCTGTGCCAAGCATGAGTGCAGCAGTTATAAAAAAAAGATTGACTGTGTTTCCAGGGTCGGTAGCAGTATATAAATCGAATCCAAGGTCGGTAGATAATTGATCTAATTTGTCCAACAAATAAGCACCACCATCTACTGTTCCGCCAAATCCAACCTGGGGAATCGGATTTCCTGTCATTTGAATGGATATGAAAATTGCAGGGACAGTGAAAGCAAATATGAGAACACAAAACTGAGCAACTTGTGTATAGGTGATGCCTTTCATTCCTCCAAGTACTGCATAGAAAAAAACAATCCCTATACCAATAAGCACTCCAGTATCAAATGGGACGTTAAGAAATCGGGCAAAAGCAACTCCAACTCCCTTCATTTGACCCACAACATACGTGAATGAAACAAAAATTGCACAGATCAAAGCAATAAGCCTGGACTCCTTTGAATAGTAGCGGTCACCAATAAAATCTGGTACTGTGAATTTTCCAAACTTCCGAAGGTATGGAGCAAGCAACAATGCCAATAAAACATAACCTCCTGTCCAGCCCATTAAGTATTGAGCCCCACCATATCCCATGAAGGATATAAGGCCAGCCATGGAAAGAAAAGAGGCAGCTGACATCCAATCTGCAGCAGTCGCCATTCCATTAACTATGGGATTTACTCCTCCGCCTGCTACATAGAATTCCTTGGTTGTTCCGGCCTTTGACCAGATGGCAATGCCAATGTATAGAAGAAAGGAAAGCCCAACAATGCTATATGTCCAGATCTCTAAGCTCATCTGTTATTTTTCATCTACTCCGAAATCTTTATCCAGGCGATTCATCAATCTCACGTATACGAAAATCAGAATGATAAAAATGTAGATGGAACCTTGCTGCGCGAACCAGAAACCTAATTTGAATCCTCCCAGCCTTATAGTGTTAAGTTCTTCAGCAAAAAGGATGGCGGCACCAAAAGAGGATAAAAACCATATAGTGAGCAAAACAATCAGTATCCGGATGTTCTTTTTCCAATAATTCGCTTTTGTTCCTCCCATTTTTGGCTTTAAATAAAATATTCTACCACGATCGCCATCATAGCGCCCAGTAAACTAATAAGTATTTTGTTTAGTCCAAAGTGATGTTCTGGACTAGCCTCTACAAAAATCGTAGTGGATATGTGAAGGAAACTGCCACAGACAATGGCGAAGACCATCAAGAGACCTTCCTTTGAAATCATAAAAAAATCTCCTAAAATCAAGCCAAGTGGGGACGCCAGGCTGAAAAGCACAAGCAAGTAAAACGCCTTTTTTCCAAGTTGGTGCATGGTCACCATTAAAGCAAAGGCTGCTGGCATTTTGTGCAATACGATTCCCAGAAGCAGTGAATACGATTCATGCTTTTCATGAAAAGGTGAATCATGGGTAAGCAATGATCCCTCAAGTAGTGAATGTATGATCAAAGCCACGACAATCGAAAACCTTCCCCAAATAGAAACTGCTTTATCGGAGTGAAAATGGCCATGCTCCACACCAGAAGAAAAATATTCTAAAAATTGTTGGACAAAAAAACCAATCAATACATAGAGTCCAATTGTGGATGGGTTAGGGCTTAGCGAAAATAATTCCGGGATAATGTGAATGATGGTAATGGCAAAAAGATAGGATCCTGCAAAAATCAATGGAAGTCTAAGGTTCTTTTTTAGTGCAGGAAAAATATGGAAGCTGTACCCACCTATGAGCGTGCTGACCACAAGTATTAAGATTGTTAATAGCATACTTCCTTATACAAAATTTCCAGGGCCAAAATTCCATTTGGCTTTAAAGCCCCATAGATACTAAAATGATTTTATTTCAACGAATGGTTTAATTCCTTCTGAAATCAGGTTTGTGAGATTTCCCTGATCATCCTGGTAAATGAAAATGGCATCCAGGTCATTGTTCTCTTCTACAATGGCAAAAGAATCCTCCATCCCTAAAACCATAAATGCGGTTGCAAAAGCATCTGCAGTAATGCAATCCGCCGCGAAAACGGAAACACTCAACAATCCATGTGTGGCATTATATCCTGTTCTTGGATCAATGATATGGGCATAAATCCGACCGTCCTTTTCATAATAGTTTCTGTAATTACCAGAAGTAGCAAGTGCGCGATCCTGTAGTCGGGCAACAGCATATAATCTTCTTTCACTTTTTTCTACTGTAGGATCTTCGATACCAAGTGTCCAGGTCTTTTCTTTTTCATTTATCCCTTTACACCTAACCTCTCCTCCAATCTCGACCATGTAATTATGAATATTGTTCTCCTCAAGTAATTCTGCTACCAGGTCAACAGCATACCCTTTCGCTATGGCTCCAAAATCAAGCTGATGATTCTCAGGAATCAAAACAGAATTTTCATCAAATGTTACCTTGTCAAAACCAACAATTGCCATCAAAGAATCAACTTTGGCTTGACTCATCTCAGGAATTTTCTTGTCAGGACCAAACCCCCAGGCTTGAGCAAGAGGACCAATGCTTGGATCAAAGGTCTTATTGGTTGCTAAGAAAACTTCTTTACTAACTTGTAAAACAGGGTAGAAATAGTCTGATTCAAAATTTAACTGCCCTGTCGAATTAAGCCTCGAAATTTCAGAATCCGGAATGTATGTGGAAAGTGACTGATTGAGTTCAGTCAACACCAAATCAATATCATTTTTAAGATCACCGGGTTCTCCAAGGTATTTAACATTATAGGCAATGGTACCCATTGTTAAACCAGAGACATGGATCAACCGGGGTTTGCTATCTTGATTGTAGGTACGCCACAAAAAAGCGATAATCAACATAAGTCCAAGGCCAATAAGAGCAGGTTTCTTCACCGGTTTATTTTTTTGCAATGATAATTCAATCAATATCAAATTCTGGTTCTACTATATTTGAAAAATAAATGAGAGAAGATTATCTACAACAGGGTGATGAGGGTATGAACCCCGAAGAAAAGGAGTTTGAAAAAGCACTTCGCCCGCTCTCGTTTGATGATTTTGCAGGACAAGATAAAGTTGTTGAAAACCTCAAAATATTTGTTGAAGCAGCCAAACAAAGAACGGAACCATTGGATCATGTTCTGCTACATGGTCCTCCGGGATTAGGAAAAACCACACTTTCATATATAATCGCAAATGAACTCCAGGCCAATATCAAGGTGACCTCTGGTCCTGTGCTTGATAAAGCGGGTGAGCTGGCCGGGTTGCTAACCAACCTTGAAACGCACGATGTACTTTTTATTGATGAGATCCACAGACTCAACCCGGTTGTTGAGGAATATCTTTATTCGGCCATGGAAGACTATCGAATCGACATCATGCTGGATTCTGGTCCCAACGCACGATCGGTGCAAATTGAATTACATCCCTTTACGTTAATTGGTGCAACAACAAGGTCCGGGCTATTGACTGCCCCGCTTCGGGCACGATTTGGGATCAATTCCAGGCTAGAATACTACGACTCTAAATTGTTGACCGGAATAGTTGGCAGGTCCGCTGACATTCTGAACTCCATTATCGATGAAGAAGCAGCTCATGAAATAGCCAGAAGAAGTCGAGGTACTCCTAGGATTGCTAACAATCTTCTTAGAAGGACCAGGGATTTTGCCCAAATAAAAGGTGATGGTGCCATAACAATGGAAATTGCCAAATTGGCACTCAATGCGCTGGATGTCGATGATCATGGGTTGGATGAAATGGATAACCGGATCCTATCAACGATCATCAATAAATTCAAGGGAGGCCCCGTTGGGTTGGGAACCATTGCAACTGCATGTGGTGAAGAAGCTGAAACCATTGAAGAGGTCTATGAACCCTTTCTTATCCAGGAAGGATACATTAAAAGGACTTCCAGGGGTCGGGAGGCAACTGAGCTAGCATATCAACACCTTGGAATTGTCCCGCCACAACAATCTGGTTCGTTATTCTAATAAAACACAATGGCTTATAATGAATTGCTTGCTGATAAATTAAGACAAGCGCTGAATGAAAGAAAGGTGAACTATTCTGAAAAGAAAATGATGGGCGGGCTCACGTTCATGGTTGATGAGAAAATGTGCTTGGGCATTGTAAAGGAGGATTTGATGGCAAGAATTGGTCCGCATGCATTTGACGAGTTTCTAACTCGTCCGGGAGCCCGGGTGATGGATTTCACCAAGCGACCAATGAAGGGTTACGCTTTCGTAAGTTCTGAAGGTTGGGACAATGATGCGGAACTGTCCGCATGGGTAGAACAATGCTTGATCTTTAATAAGGAAGCCAAATCTTCTAAAAAGAATTGATTATTCAATCGACCTCCAAAATCCAATCTCACAAGTCGGTTTAATCGATTTATCCCAATCATCCTTTCGTATGATTTTTAAGTATTTGAATTTTTCTTGTTGATTATCTGCATTTGGTCACTTAAAATTGAAACCAAAAAGAGTATGAAGTACACCATCGAAGTTGTCATTAATCAACCAAGGGAAAAAGTGATTGAATTATTCGACAATCCTGATAACATGAAGTTCTGGCAAAAAGGATTTGTCAGCTTTTCTACTTTTGAAGGAGCTCCCGGCATTGTGGGAGCCAAGTCGCATCTCAAATACAAAATGGGCAAAAGAGAGATAGAGATGGTTGAAACAATCACACATAGAAATTTGCCTGAAGAGTTTCATAGCACTTATGAAACCAAAGGTGTTTTCAATATCCAAAAAAACTATTTTAAAGAAGAGGGCAATAAAACCAGATGGATTTCAGAAGCCGATTTTCAATGCTCCGGATTCATGAAGGTGATGGCTTTTTTTATGGGTGCCAGCACCTTCAAAAAACAGAGCTCAGTGTATATGGAAGATTTTAAAGCTTTTGCAGAAGGTAATCCGCCGTATGGGAATTGAAGAGATCCGCGAATATTGCTTATCCCTGCCAGGCACAACCGAAGGAATGAAATGGGGTGAACACTTAACATTTATGGTTGGTAATAAGATGTACGCCATTTTCGGATTGGATCAAACCCCGGTGAATGCTTCTTTCAAAGTATCGGATGAAGATTTTGAGGAGATGAGCGATTTACCTGGTATGAAGCCTGCTCCTTATCTGGCCAGAAACAAGTGGATTGCTATTGATGATATCGGGCGCCTAAGTGATCAAAAGTGGAAAGAGATATTGGATCAATCCTACACCATCATTAGAAAAAAATTGCCTAAAAAAGTCCAGGAAACCCTGGGATCATAGTTTGTACTTCTCAGATGTGCTTGCCTGGTAGTTGATGGTAATCCTTGCATGACCTACAGACGTCTTTGCACGACCTAACGGCGTGTTTGCATGACTGTAAGAGGTCTTTGTACGACTGTAAGAGGTCTTTGCATGACTGTAAGAGGTCTTTGCACGACTGTAAGAGGTCTTTGCACGACTGTAAGAGGTCTTTGCATGACTGTAAGAGGTCTTTGCACGGTTTTTACCCCTCATTGTTTGAGTTCCGGGGACATTGTTTAGACTTCATCCCCGTATTGTTTGATTCACTGAATTTTTGAATAGTCTCTCAAGGTGCCGTAGCCTACCCGAATGTACAGCTATCAATACCTGTAAGACTCTGAAACAAGTTCAGAGTGACAACACGAAAGTTTGGATGTCTCAGAACATCAAAAAACAGAAAGTCATCTTCCGTTAGAGTCCCGGTTTATACTTAACAGACGCATTTACTTGATAGTTGATTGGAAGTCCCGGATAGAAATACCTGGGTTCGTTGCCGCCAAATGCTCCAGCATTGATCGAAAGCATGGATGCATATTTTTCATCAAGCACATTATTCAGTCTAAAGAGCAAGTTGATTTCAATCTTTTCATTTATTTCCACATTCGACCCGGCAAAGAAATTCACCAGTTGATAACTATCAGAAAATTCATCGTTGCTATCAGTTATTGGTATCTCATCCACCAGTTGATAGCTAATACCTGAATAGAACCATTCTATTTCATGTCTTAAGTCAATGTTGAGTTGATGTCTTGGAACCCCGGTCAATTGATTTCCGGAAAAGTCGTCTTGATCATCCACAAATTCTTTAAACTCAAAATGAGAAAACGAATAGCTCAGGTCCGCGACTAACTGGCTTTTCCCCTTATCGAAGACCAGTGACTCAACATCAAGCTCTATTCCATTGTGGATGGTCCTCCCGGCGTTCACACCAAAAATGATATCTTGAGCTGTTCGCCTTGTCACAAGCAGGTTTCGAATATCCATGGAGTAAAGCGAAAGTTCCAGGTTGGTTCGGCCATCCGCTAGCTTATAGCCAATTTCCCTGTTCCAACCTGTTTCTGGTTTGATATCGTCATTCAATGAGCCATCAGGGTTCGTTGAGTCATCAACCGAAAGAGGGGAAAATCCCCTGCTCAATGTTGCGAAAAGGTTGATGGATGAGTTTAAACCGTAAACAATTGAGACCCTTGGGGAAACAATCGGGTTTAGGGTATTATCAGAATTCAGCGTTGTCGGGAATTTATTTTCAATCTTGTACGAAGTAAGGTTCAAATTCACTCCTACACTCGCAACAATATTCGAACTCACATCGAACTTCGACTCGGTAAATAAATTAAGATAGCTTCTGGGATGTTTAACATCTGTCAAGATCTGTCCCTGCTCACTTCCGTTTGCCGGTTGCAGATTCTCAAACGTTTTTGCCTTGTAGATATCTGTATAGGCTTCAAATCCCGCATGAATGGACCACAGGTCAAATGTGTTTTCCCACCTGGATCTAAGCCCAAAGCCTTGATTTTTTTCCTGGAGAATATTAAATGGTCTGGGTTCAAAAGCGTCCCGACCTACGGTGTAAAGGCTGGAAATAAGTCTTGATCCTCCGACCAGGCTTCTTTCCCATGAAACACCGGCCAACCAACGTTCATAATCTTCAAAACCACGTGCAGCTCCCCAGGTAAATGCTGCGTTTTCCGGGTTTTCATTAAAATCTGTGATCCCCAGTGAACTTGGGATGAATGCACGCTGCTCTACAAACAGTCCGAGAAAACGTATTCGATTTTTCCCCAGATCCACATTAGAAGAAATGAACAACGTTTGTCTGTCAAAGGAATTGTTGTCCCTGTACCCATCACTTTTTAATGATTGGTAACCCATTCTAAAAACTCCGTCAGTCACAGCGATACTTCCCCTCACCCCAGCCCTGACAAGCCCGAATGAACCGTAACCCAGGTTTGCTTGCATGGAATTGTCATCGATGGCAGGCTCCTTCAAAAAAATTGTTCCTCCCAGCCCGGAACCGTAAAGGCTGGAATTTGCTCCCTTTTGAACTTCAATTCCTCCAACAAAATTCAAGTCTACGTCTTCAAGCGTTGTTTCTCCTCCACCATCCGTCAATGGGATGTCACCATAATAAGCACGGATCTTATTTGTTGAAAAAGGCGACCTGGATCCGATGCCTCGAATCGTAATCCGGTTTGTGTTTAAGGCACCGGAATGCCAATACACGCCCGGGATCTTATTCATTTCAATCGTGGCAATGGTTGGATCTGAAAGTCCCAACTTTTTCCCCTCGATGGTTCCAATCATCCCGCCATACTCAAATTTCGTATTCGAAAGTGCAAATGCGTTCACTTCGACTTCCTGGAGTGTTGTCCAATCTTTCAAGGTATCCTGCTCAATGGTTTCTTGTTGAGCAAAAAGAAAACAAGGGAAGACACTAAGGACTATTGACCCTATTGTCAAAAAGTTGAATACTATTCTGGAGTTTTTTCTTCCGGCCATTCTTCTTTGAACGTATCCCAATACTTGCTCACCGTATTTTTCATGTCTTTTCGAAGCATGATAATCCCGAATAAGTTAGGCAATGTCATCACAGCGATAGTAATTCCTGACAATGTCCAAATGATGGTAGTGTCTGCAAACGAAGCTATGAAAAAAGCAATCACATAAACCATACGGTAATACTTGACTGATTTAGGGCCAAAAAGATAGGTCATGGCTCTATCACCATAATACGACCAGCTAATCGCCGTACTAAAAGCAAAAAGAAGCAGACCAATGGAAACTATATACTTGCCAGAAGCTCCGAAAAAACCACGGGTAAATGCTTCTGCTGTAAGAGGTGCACTATGAACCAGTGACTTACCTTCAAAAACAACATTTAAATCATCTGGCTTTCCGTTAGATATACTAACTGGTCCGGTAATCGGGCTCCCATTTAGAGAAAGCGTTACTCCTTCAGCCAGAGATCTTGCATTAATTATTGAAATGTCATTTTGAACTTCTCCATTTACTACATCTAACTCTCCATTGAAAAGAGGCAACGTATTTTCGCCGCTAATGTGTCCATATAACTGTTGGACGCCTTCATCTGTTTTGTCGGTCAATAGTGCATTGACAATTGATAGATCAGTGTAGTCAAATTGGTTGCTATGTTTTTCTTTCCAAACACCTGAAGAAAGTAGTACCAAACCTGTGATGGTACAGATAACTATTGTATCGATAAATGGCTCCAGGATAGCAACTAGTCCTTCAGAAACAGGTTCATGAGCCTTGGCTGCCGCGTGTGCAATTGGTGCACTACCCTGACCCGCTTCATTTGAAAATAACCCTCTTCCTACACCTCTATTGAAGGCAAATGCGATCGAAGCTCCGACGAATCCTCCAGTAGCGGCTGATCCCGTGAAGAGATCAGCAAAAACGGAAACAAGTGATGGAATGATATTTCCAATATTGTAAAAGATAACTGCGAACGCGCCTATAAAATAAACAACAGCCATCGTTGGAACCAACCTTGAAGTGACAGCAGCAATTCGCTTAATACCTCCAATTATTACAAGTCCAAGCAAGATTGCAAGAATTCCTCCAACCAGCATTTCGTCCAAACCAAAAACAGAATTCATAGAATCGGCGATACTATTGATTTGAGGAAGTGATCCCGTTCCAAAAGAGGACAATACAGTAGCAGCAGCAAAAATTGCAGCCAGCCATCCCATGTTAAGTTTGTTTTTCATATAGTACATTGGACCCCCGGCCATCGTACCGTCTGCCGTTTTTTCCCTGTACTTATGTGATAAAGTGACCTCTACAAATTTTGTACACATACCAACTGCAGCTGTTGCAAGCATCCAAAACAAAGCAGCAGGACCGCCGATGTGAACAGCGAGCGCCACTCCAGCAATGTTACCAGTTCCAACCGTTCCCGATAAGGCTGTGGTTAACGCCTGAAAGTGAGAGGTATCTCCTTCATCTCCTTTCTTATCAAATTTTCCTTTTACTACTCTGAACGCAAATCGGAAATACCGGATCTGTGGAAATTTCAAATAAATCGTGAAGAACAAGCCTGTGCCAAGTAAAGCATATGGAAACCACCAGGCGCCACCAATGTAGCTGTTGATCAAAGAAAGGAAATCATTCAGTTCACGCATTTATTTATTTTTTAAGTTAGGAGTCGACAAAAATAGGATTTTTAATGAATCCCGTTTTACTAAACACTTCAAAGACCTGTTGACCTCAAAAAACAAGCTCAAATTTTATATAAATGGTTAATAGCGCTTTAATTTGACATGCAATCAAACACCAATCATCAATGAATGAAGTGACCACTGAAGCAACCAAATATGCCGACCTCTTGGTAAACCTGGTATGGGAGTATGGACCCAGCCTCGTCCTGGCGATCGTCACACTGATCATTGGATTATGGATCATTGGAATTATCACCAGAACTGTGGGACGAGGTATGGACAAAAGAAACGTCGACCCTTCGCTTGCTCCTTTTCTTAAATCTCTGATCTCCGCAATTTTAAAAGTCATGTTGATCATTTCCGTCATTGGAATGATCGGGGTGGAAGCAACCAGCTTCGTGGCAGTACTAGGAGCCATGGGCCTGGCAATTGGATTGGCTTTGCAGGGTACGCTACAAAACTTTGCGGGTGGAGTCATCATTCTTTTGCTCAAACCTTTCAAAGTGGGAGACTATGTCGAGGCTGCAGGCTATTCCGGAACCATAAATTCCATTCAGATATTTAATACCTACCTGAAAACCCCGGATAATAAAACCATTATTATCCCAAACGGAGACCTGGCCAATTCTTCGATGACCAACTATTCAACCGAACCCAGGAGAAGAGTTGACTGGACGTTCGGCGTTGGATATGGAGATGATGCAGGTAAAACAAGAGAAGTTTTAATGGACTTGATCAAAGCTGATACCAGAATACATAGTGATCCTGAACCTTTTATTGCACTTTCTGAGCTAGCGGATAGTTCAGTGAATTTTGTCGTTAGAGTTTGGGTTGAGTCGGCGGACTATTGGGGTGTTTTCTTTGACATGAATGAAAATGTATACAAGAAATTTGCCGAAGAAGGATTGAATATCCCGTATCCACAAATGGACGTACACGTACATAAAGACACTGAATGAAAAGAGCATACTGGT
>JANQEC010000234.1 GCA_028278585.1 Cyclobacteriaceae bacterium
CAAAAAAAGACAAAATCAACTTTTACAATTTAATAGGGGATTAAATCATGGTTTACAGAACAAAAACTTACATCGCAGGTGATTGGAGTACCGACAAGAACGCAGTTGAAAAGCTTCATGAGTGGAACAAAAGCAAGCATTTAAGTTTGACATTTACAGATGCTCACGACCTGACTCAAGCAAGAGACAATAGCTTGAACTGTAGCATTAAAACCTCACTTGGAAAAAGATTAGATGCATCAAAGACCTTTGTGCTTATTGTTGGCTCAAAAACAAAGACCTTAAGAAGTGGAGGCTGTCAATACTGTGGTAGTTTGAACAGCCACACACACCACTGTGCAAAAAACCAAACTGTGGATTACAGTAGCTACATCGAATATGAGTGCGATAAAGCTATCCGTGATGGATTGAAAATTGTTGTATTGTATAAAGCTGCAAAAGTGAATAAGTCCAAATGCCCTGATTCTATTAAGGATGTGGGTACCCATACTGCTATGTGCTATTCTGAAGACGGATCATTATATTGGAATTATCAAGCTGTAAAAAAGGCAATAGCATAGGGATTCAGATTCAACCATGCCTTTACACTTTACACAACCAGCAGATGTTTTACTTTCCTTACAGTATTAATACTGCGACCAGATATGCTGGCAATCCGTCTTAAACTCAAGTCGCTTTTCTTCAAGAGGTCAACAACATCTTGGTATTTCTGCAATTGCTTTTCCCGATTTGCCACAGCACCAGTTCGCCTTCCGCTATACTTCTGCTGTAATTTCGCAATGGCAATCCCTTCGGCTTGCCTGTTGTAATCGGTAAATAACAATGCGAGTTTTCGGAAAATAGAAATGCAAGTTTTCAGAAAGCAGGGATGCAGAATTTCAGAAAATAGGAATGTAAGTTTTCACTTGATTTTCTTCCTTTTTCCACGATAGGTTTACTGGGTGACCTAAAAGCCAAAGTCGACTTTGGCTTTTAGGTCGGATGAGATTTGATTGTAATAAGGGTATTTTACTGATACTCATCAACAATCACCTCTCATGAAACGCTTAATGGAAAAACTGATTATGTATCACGAAATACACCGGCTTTACAGGGAGGGCAACAGACCCAGCCAGATAGCCAAATATTTAGTAATGGACACTCGTACAGTCAAAAAGATCCTTGCACAGGAAGAACAGGAGTATCTGGATTATCAAGCGAGCTTGGCCTCCCGCAATAAGGTGCTTGACCCATATGAAACTTTTGTAAAGTGCAGGCTGGAAGCTTGCCCCGAAGCCTCAGCTGCACAAGTGCACGACTGGCTGAAGGAGCATTTTACTGATCTGCCGGATGTAACAGAGAAAACGGTTTTCAACTTTGTATTAATGGTTCGTGGCAAGCATGGTATCCCAAAGCCATTTTGCAACCAACGTGATTATGAAAAGGTTGACGAGCTTCCCTATGGCAAGCAGGCCCAAGTAGACTTTGGTGAGTACAACATGACCACAGAGGATAACAAACGTAAGAAGATCTATTTCTTTTGCATGTCTTTGTCTCGTTCGCGATTTAAGTTTTTATGGCTAACAGACAAGCCATTTACGACCTTACAGACCATTATTGCACACGAGAAAGCTTTTCAACACTTTCATGGGATCCCAGAGGTAATGGTCTATGATCAGGACACTTTGATGTTGGTGAATGAGAATAAAGGTGAACTGATCTTAACAGATGCTTTTAGGAGTTATGTGGCAAACAGAAGCTTCAAACTTCATTTTTGCCGCAAATCTGATCCTGAGAGCAAGGGTAAGATCGAGAATGTGGTCAGGTATGTCAAATATAACTTCTTGCGCGGGAGAGTATTTGTTGATATCGATACACTCAATGGCCAAGGGTTGGCCTGGCTGAGCAGGACGGCCAATGCCAAGGAACATGCTGGTATCAAAAAGATCCCAGAGCAACAATGGCAAATTGAGAGAGAGTATTTGCAAGCTGTTAATGAGATATTTACACCACAGGAGGCCTTGAAGTCAGTAGCTGTCATGAAAGACAACGTGATCAATTACAAAAGCAACTATTACAGGGTTCCTCTGGGAACACATCAAGGTACTGGTACTAGGGCATGGATTGAAATATCGGATGATAACCGACTCCTGATCTATGATAAGGATGACATTCAAATAGCTTCACACCAGATCAGCACGGGAAAAGGCCGGACCATCGGGGGGAGCCAATATAAAAGAGATAGAACTTCTAAAATCAACCAGATAATCGATCAGCTGTCAAATCAGTTTGAAGATCCTGATCAGGCGAAAGGGTACCTGGAGGAGATCCGGAAGAAAATGCCTCGCAATATCCGGGACCAGGCCTTGCACATTGAAAAACAAATCAAACATTTTGATATGGATATAATTACCCAAAGCCTTATGTTTTGTATTGAGAACAAGGTCTTCAGAGCAACTGATTTTGAAAGTGTTGCCAAGAAGTTCCATGCTGAGAAACAGGAAACAATGGAGCTCCCATTACCTGTCAAAATTGACACACTGAATCATGCAAATTACAAGATAACTCCTGACAAGAGTGATATATCCGATTACCAATCATTAATGAATTAGACAGCTTATGGAAACGAAAACACAGTTACTAAATGATTACACTTCTCGTCTCAAATTGGGTGGTCTGCAAGAACAACTTGATGCAGTAATCAGCCAGGCTGCCGAGAGTAAATGCAGTTACCTGGACTTCTCGATTAACATGCTGGAAACCGAGATCCGTCACCGAGATCAACGAGACTTTGAGAAGAGGTTCAAAGCGGCAAAACTTCCAATCAAGCACAATCTGGACCAATATGACTATGGCTTTGACAATGGCATCAGCAAACAACAACTCAATCAGCTCCGGGAGTGTCTATGGCTCGAACAGAATTACAACATCGTTCTGATGGGGCCCTCAGGTGCTTCCAAAACCCTGATTGCTGCGGGACTTTGCTATGACACCTTAAAGAAAGGATATAGAGCATACTTCAGGACTATGGAGCAGATTACAGAAACCTTGAGCATGAAAGAAGCCACGCGCTCAGCTCGAATCGAATACAACAAACTTCAGAATGCTCATCTACTTGTGATTGATGACATCATGCTTTTTGCTCTTGAAAAAAAGCAGGCGGTTCATCTCTTCAATTTCATTAACCATCTTCACGAGAGAGCTTCTTTGATCGTAACAACGAATAAAAGCCCTGAACAATGGGTTGAAATGCTTGATGATGAGGTTATCGCCACAGCCTTATTGGACAGAATCCTGTATCGCTGTGAAGTGGTCCGGTTAAAAGGGCCAAGTTACCGGTTGCAGAACCGGAAAACGATATTTAACGGCGATGAAGTTCTTTAGAATTTTGTATGTTTAAACTGGAAAAAGGAGCATTCTTATTTTCTGTTTTT
>JANQEC010000281.1 GCA_028278585.1 Cyclobacteriaceae bacterium
TCAGGCATGACAAGACAGAGCGCTCTGTTTTATTCTTTTTCAATGTTGGAGTTTGAATGGTGTCATGCGGTTCTTGAAACGGCATCTTCCATATACTGATTGTAAGATGCCTGATCAAGTCATGCATAACAAGACAGAGCGCTCTGCTTTATTCTTTTTCAATGTTGGAGTTTGAATGGTGTCATGCGGTTCTTGAAACGGCATCTTCCATATACTGATTTGTAAGATGCTTGATCGAGTCAGGCATAACAGATTCGTAAAAAATCCAAAGCAAAACCCTGAATCCTGAATAACTTGCACCTCCATGAATGATTTACTGCCACCATTAGAGGAGCGCATTCAAAAGATCTCGCTGGGATCAAACCCACAGAACTTGTACGATCCAATCCGGTATATCCTTTCCCTGGGAGGGAAACGTCTTCGGCCCATGCTGGTACTGCTTGGCTATAACTTGAAAAAAGAAGATCCGGAAAACATTCTTGATCAGGCGTTGGCGGTGGAGGTGTTTCACAATTTCACCTTAATGCATGACGACATTATGGATGAGGCGCCACTTCGGAGGGGAAAACCAACAGTCCATGAAAAGTGGAACAACACAGTAGCTATTTTAAGTGGTGATACCATGATGGTGAAGGCGTATGATCAGTTGCTCAAAACGGATCCAACTCTTTTGCCATTGGCTTTGAAAAAATTCAATACGTGTGCCGTTGAAGTTTGCGAAGGTCAGCAGATGGACATGAATTTTGAAAACGAAACATCAGTTACAGAAGAGCAGTACATTGAGATGATCCGATTAAAGACTGCTGTACTAATCGGGTTCAGCCTTGAATATGGTGGATTGTTGGCGGGAATGAATGAAAAAGAGCAATCTCAACTTCAACAAGTTGGAGAGAAAGCAGGGATTGGATTTCAGTTGATGGATGATCTTCTTGATGTTTATGGTGACCAGGAGAAGTTTGGCAAGCAAGTGGGAGGTGATATTGCTTCGAACAAGAAAACATACCTCCTGATTAAAGCGCTGGAATTGGCGAACGATAACCAAAAATTTGAACTGAATAACTGGCTAAACAGGAAGGATTTTGAAATTTCAGAGAAAGTGAATGCTGTAAAAAGTATTTACCAGGAAATAGGAATCTATGAGTTGACACAAGCAAAAATGAACAGCTATTACGATCAAGCCTTTGCAATCCTTAATACGCTTGATGCACGTGAAATTGGGAAAGTGGAACTCATCAATTTTTTTGAACGACTAATGAAGAGGGACTCATAAGTCTTAGGTATTTATCCCAACTCCATACTGTCCGTTTTTTCTTGAAATTGTGTTCGATTTCGGATCATTCTTTTTTTATAAAAATACGTTTTGAAGTCGCAATCACACTTTTTTTGGTAAGGCACAATAGTTGATGAAATGGTTGGTAACGAAAACCTTATTAGTCATGAAATCTTTCATTTTTACAATCGCAACCTTGATTTACCTGGGTGCATCGGCTCAGTCGATCGTTTTGGATGATCTTTATCCTGAAGAAGTCACCAGTGCCGGATTTTATTTAAGTGAAAACTCCAAAGTAGAAATAGAGGGTACAGGATCTGTATTCTATGAGGATTGGAAAGCCATCGTTTATTATGGGTGGATCATCGATTCGGAAACCAGGGAAGCAGTTTGGCATCTATTCGATGAGATGAAGGATAGTGATTTCAGAAATACTGATGGACAACTTGATTTCAATGCGGAAATAGATCTCGAAAAAGGAAACTACGAACTGTATTTTGCTGCTGCGTATAGCAATGGGAATGATTGGAACGATTGGGGAAATACCTGGGCAGTTCGAAATTTCGATGATGTGGTAAAAAGAATTTTTGATTCCAGGGACAGGAGAAAATACAGAAGTGGCTATTCAGATGAATTTTATATCAGAGTTTCTTCCGACAAGCTTAGAAAAGTGGATATAGATGAGCTTTTGGAACAAAGAACAAGTTCAGCAATTCTTTCCTTTAACCGTGTTGGTGATGATGAATCTTTAAAGAAAGGGTTCAGCCTGAATAACAGAACAGACCTTCGAATTTACTCTATTGGAGAAGGCGATAAGGATGAAACCTTTGATTACCTGTGGATCTACAATGCACGTACAAGGGAGCCTGTGTTCGAAATGGAATATGACAATACCGATTTTGCAGGAGGGGCAAAGAAAAATCTAAAGTTTGATGAAGTGGTAACGCTTGATGCCGGTGACTACATTGCCAGCTACGCTTCAGATGATTCCCATTCTTATGAAAAGTGGAACTCACTTCCACCAGATGATCCTTTATTTTGGGGAGCAACCATCTGGCCGGCCAATGAAAATGACAGAAGTAATGTCGTCGCTTTCAGAGAGCCAAAAACATTAACTCCACTGGTTGATCTCACCAGGATACGTGATGACGAGTTGGTATCTCAAGGGATTTCCATAGCCAGGGAAATGGATGTAAGAATTTTATGTCTCGGAGAGGGAGCGGGTGATGGAATGGCGGATTATGGCTGGATCATGGATGCAAACACCAGGGAAAAGGTCTGGAAAATGCGAGAAAGCAGAACCGATCATGCTGGTGGCGCACGAAAGAACAGAAAAATATCAGAAGTTATTAACCTTCCAAAAGGAGATTACATTGTTTATTATGCAACAGATGATTCTCACTCCTACAATGATTGGAATAGCACACGTCCTCATGAAGAAGAAATGTGGGGGATCACTCTTTGGGCCACTGACGATAGTGATGTAAAGAATGCTACTTCCTTTGATCCTTCTGAATTTGTCAATAAGAATTCATTGGTTGAAATACTAATGGTTCGGGACGACAAATACATCAGGGAATCCTTTATAGTTGAAGAAGATATGGACGTTAGGATCCTTGCCATTGGAGAAGGCTCAGACGGGGAAATGTATGATTATGGATACATCAAAGACGAATCCGGAAGAACCATCTGGGAAATGGATTACCGGGATTCTGATTGGGCTGGTGGAGCTTCTAAGAACCGGGAATTCAATGATCGAATCTATTTAAAGAAAGGAACTTACCGAGTCATTTATCGGACTGACGGGTCACATTCATATGCAGATTGGAATGCCTCGCCCCCTACTGATGAAGAGATGTGGGGGATCATGATCTTGAAGGAGTAGTCAAATGAACTAAAGCTTCGTACCACTCACACCCGGGCGAAACATACATTCCGTTGGGCCTCCAATTTCTTCGACTTGTAGAATTGTGGAGGTCTCGCTTTTATCATAATTTACATTTGCCAAAAAGCGACCTCAACAGGGATTTATTTCTTTTCGCCAATGCCAAAAATTAAGCTTAAGTACATTCTCATATCAGCGATCCTGCTGTGGATGTTTATTTCCACAGTGATGGTCATTGAAGAGGGCCTGGAAAATGTTCCGAAAGGAATGGTATGGATTCAGAATATCATCTTTGCCATTGGATGGTTGATATGGGCCTGTTTTACTCCATTCATTTATTCTCTTTATAAAAAGTTCTCGATCATTACTCGACCGACTCGCTCGTTTCTTTTGGCTCATCTTGGATTAAGTATTGCGGTAGCATTTATTCATTTGATTGTCGATGGATTCCTTAAGTATGTGCTTTGGAATCTATTTGTCGATGAAACTACTTTTTACGAGACAATCCTCGTTTTACTTCAAGGATTTCACATCGACCTTCTCATATATTGGATTTTGATTGGTGCATTTTCACTAGTGGACTGGATTGGATTAAATGAATTGAAAACAGGAAAATCCGATGGCCAATACCTTGAGCGACTCGCTGTAAAAGCGACACTAAAACTTTTGATCATTCAGATCGAAGACATCTGTTGGTTTGAAGCATATGGAGATTACGTAAAAGTCTATTCAGACGATAAATTCTACCTTATAAATGATTCTATGGCTGAATTAGAGAAGAAACTAGACCCGAAAAAGTTTACACGAATACATCGTTCGACAATCATCAATGTTGCGGATGTAAGGGAAATAGAACCTCACATGAATAAAGAGTTTTTCCTGACGATGAAAAATGGTAAAAAACTCAAGGCAAGTAGAACTTATCAGGAAAACCTTAGAAATTTCATTGACAATTCCATTTGATCGTTAACGGTCCACCCAGAATTTCTTTCGGATAAGCTTTTAGCCTCATCGCCTAATAGATTGTTTAAATGCGATCGGCTGGTAATCTCGTATAGGTCTTCAATTGAAACAATTCGAATTATAGAACCTTAAACGATTACACTTATGAAACTACCTTTTTTATTATTCTCAATTTTGGTGACAGGGATTTCCTGTGGTCAAGAGAAGCAAACAAGCGATTGGCAAATCAAAACGGCGGTTTTGGCTGCCCCGGAAAAATTTCGCGATAATGCCATGGTATATGGCTATGATGAGTATGGAAAACTCACCGTGCTAAGAAAGGGGACCAACCAATACATCTGCCTTGCCGATGATCCAAACCAGGAAGGATTCCAGGCTGCAGCGTATCATAAAGATCTTGATCCATTCATGCAAAGAGGACGTGAATTAAAAGCACAAGGAAAAAGCTTTAAGGAACGATTCGATATTCGAGAAGAGGAGGTAAAATCCGGAAAACTCAAAATGCCTGATAAAACCACACTTTTTGTTTTGCATGGCACTTTAAATGAAGAAACCAATGAGGTAGAGGATCAATACCTTCGATACGTTGTTTACATCCCGTATGCAACTGAGGAATCAACAGGCCTTCCAGCTGCTGCTATTGGAAAGGGTCATCCATGGATCATGGATCCGGGAACCCACCGGGCACATATTATGATCTCACCGGCAAAAAACTGATTACATGTGTTTATTGGCATTTAGAAAGGGACAAATTTTGCTGGTTTTCCTGACCCTTATCTCAACCGAACTGGTTGCTCAAAAGAAAGCGGAGCTGGTTGCTCCAGGCATCATATCTACCGGACAAGATTATTGCACTACCCTAACTCCCAAAGGAGATACAATGTATTTTGTGAGAACCTCAGAGGAGGGAGTTGATGCGATCATGATTTCGAATCTGATCAATGGAAAATGGGGCCAGCCCAGGCAGGTTTCATTTACAGGCACTTTTAATGATACGGATCCGCTCCTGACACCAGATGGAAAATCCATGTACTTCATGACCAACAGGAATGCGGATCAGAAAGGTTGGAAAGAGGATTTTGACATTTGGGTGGTTGACCTGGTTGATAATGATTGGGGTAGTCCATACAGACTGCCCGATTTCATTAACACCTCTTTCACCGAAGGATTTCCGAGCACGACATCAGGAGGGAACTTGTACTTCTTTCGGGCGAATAAACCAGGTCACAGTGAGCAGGATATTTGGTATTCAGAAAAAGTTGGAGGAGGCTTTGATATCCCACAAAAACTCGGAAATCAAATAAATACGGAAAAGTGGGATGGTCATCCATTTGTTTCTGCAAATGAAGAATTTATGATCTTTTATTCGAACAGGGACGGAGGTTATGGTAGCTGTGACCTTTATATAAGTTTCTTAAAAAATGGAGAATGGACTAAAGCCCAAAACTTAGGACCTACGGTCAATTCAGAGCATTGTGACATGGTGCCTTTTGTATCGAGAGATAATCAAACACTTTATTTCACCAGGATAGAAGATGGTAAGCGAAACATTTTTCAGGTGTCATTTGAAAGGATCTTTAATCGATTAGCGTCATTAAAATGAAAGTACCATATCTGTCGGTTCTTATTACCACACTGGTGTCATGTTCAAGTCCAAGAGATACTGGAAATGAACAGGCAAAAAAATTTGAGCCTGAAATTTTCAATAATCTTGAAGCGTTTGCTTTGACTATGGATGCAGATGGCAGGACGTTTTATGTCACTGCTGCTTTAAGAGACGGTGGAGGACTTTATCAATCCGAGCGCATCGGCAACGAGTGGCAGCCACTTCAAAAAATTGATTTTTCGAGTGGAGCCTTAAACGATAATGATCTTTTTCCCTCTCCGAATGGGTCAGGAGAATACTTTTTCATGACAAGAAGAGATGACCCTAACAAGAAGCAAAACATTTGGGTAGTGGAAAAAAATAACGATATCTGGGAGAACATGAGAGGAATAAACAATGTGAATTCCGAAGAGAGAGATGGATTTCCCAGTGTTAACTTAAGCGGAGACTTGTACTTCTTTTCAAGAAGAGAGGGCGGGTTTGGCTCGGCAGACATCTACAAATCTCGAAGGGTAAATGGACAATATTCTGAGCCCAAAAAATTAGGAAAACCAATTAATTCAGAACATTGGGATGGATTACCCTACATTTCTCCGAACGGTAGAGTGATGGTCTTTTTTTCAGATCGACCTGGGGGGTATGGAGAAGGGGATTTATATGTCAGTTATTTGATTGATGGAAAGTGGTCCGATCCTGAAAATCTGGGAGGTAACGTGAATTCCGTTGGAACTGATGTGACACCTTTCATAGGTCCTGATAAGAAGTACTTATATTTCGCTCGAGTTGAAGCAGTTGATAGCACACATCGAAGGAATATTTATTACATAGAACTTGAGAACACTCCCATCAAGCGAGATTTCTTAGACATGTAGTTGTTCATCGTATATTTTTTACTCTTCCAACAATTCCGGATTCTAACATCACTTTTATCCCATGCGGGTGATTGGCAGATTTGGTCAGGATTCGTTTTACTACTCCCTCTGTCAATTCACCTGTTCTTTGATGATGCTTTTGGACAACTTCTACTAGTTGGCCAACATGAATATTACTCCTGTTCGTTCCTGATGACATAATTGATTCAAATGTGGTACACCCACTCTTTATATTGACTATCGTTAGGATCAAAATCCGATGATTTGGTAAATCCTTCTTCAAGTAATTCAACTTCAGTTATTTTCTCTAGAAGCAGGTTCCGATAACCGGCTCCCCCGCCCCCTTTCGTGAATCCCGCTGCCTGCTTGCACACCACAACAATTTTGTTAGTAGAACTTTTACAAACACCATAAGGATGTATGACCCTCGGAAAAGGCTCCCCTTTTAACGTTATTCGGCATGCTTTTTTGACATCAGATGCTCTCCAGATCTCTTTTATGATCTCTTCCATAATGATCAGATCTTATTTAAGTTTTGCAACCAGCCAAACAACTCCATCACCCATGCAACACCAAGGTGAATAAAAATACCGCCCCAAACATTTCGACTGTTATAAGAGATAATCCCCAGCACATAGCCGCCGAAAATCGAACTGATCGTTTCACCCATTGGTTTACCGAAGTGAAGAAATGCATAAGAGGCCACCATTGGAAGGACGGCATAACTTCCAAGCGTTCGGGAAAAAGCGAAGATCATAAAGCCCCGGAAGATCAACTCTACAGAAATGAAATTGCTACCATAGCATAATTCGAAAATGCCTGCTACAGCCCATTCAGGGGTGCCTGTATGTCTCATGAACATACTGGCTCCGGAGTGATTGTATTTAGGATAGAAATTTTGAATATCTGCTGTAAATGAACCTATTCCAAGAAAAATAGTCGCTAGTCCCAGCATGAACAAATAGGGCTTAGGATCAAATTTTTTCCAACTCAGGCCATACCAGTTTTTGGTCTCGTCTTTTTCCAGGAATTGATAAAGGATTAGGAGAGGGATTACAACCAGTATCAAGCTCGAACTCCAGTTGATGCATCTTAAGATAAAAGGAGCCTCAAGTCTATGAAGGGATTCCCTTAAAAAATCAAAGCCGTAAAAAGACCGGTCCAATGCCAACAGCCCAAATCCTACAAAGAACTTTAGCCAGAAATTCTGACTAGAGAGCCACACTTTGGATTTATTAAATGCGAATAGGATAAAACAAACAACAAGAAAGGGACCTCCCTGGAACAGAAACATCCATAACCATTTGATGGGTTCTCCTGAGTAAGAATCAATGACCCCATCTTCAAAATCATAGCGATAGTTCAGGGCAATACAAATGGCAAGGAAAATAAGAATGCTTGAATAGACTTTCCAATCAAAGTGCTCTCTTTGATAATCCTTGATATATTTCCAGACAGTTTTCAATTGAGGAGTGAATCTAAGGATTTTCTCCCTCTGAGCATAGCAAGGAACGAACTAGTATGATTCGGAACTACTTTATCAATTTCGTGTGTTCAAATCTGTGGAATGTATCATTACCCATGTGAACGATAATTCTTAATTTTCAATTATTAATTCATCCTATGTGTCTCATTGTTTTTGCATACAAAACGCATCCTGATTACAAGCTCATTTTAGCTGCTAACCGGGATGAATTTTATGATCGTCCAACTTCCATCGCTGATTGGTGGAATGATCATCCAAACATTCTAGGAGGCAGAGACCTTAAAGCCAAAGGCACCTGGATGGGGATGGACAAAGAGGGCCGATTTGCAGCGGTTACTAATTACCGGGATATTTCAAACATTCGTGAAGATGCCAGATCCAGAGGAGATCTGCCGGTTGATTTTTTATTAAATGGGCATTCGTCAAGAAAATATTCTGAGGAGGTGCTTAAGAAAGCCAACGATTATAACGGGTTCAATCTGCTCACCCTCGATGACGAAATGGCACACATAAGCAATTACGAAAACAAAGTGAATGTACTTTCGGAAGGTGTTTATGGGCTTAGCAACGCCTTGCTCGATACGGCCTGGCCAAAAGTTGAAAGATCAAAAGATCGTTTTCAAGCCAGCATCAAGGAAGACGTTCAACTCGAAGAGCTAATCCAACTTATGCAGGATGAAGAAGTTGCCACTGACGACGACCTTCCCCAAACCGGACTTCCGCTTGAAATGGAGCGCTCCGTCTCTGCGATGTGTATCCGAACACCCACCTACGGAACATGCTGTTCCACGGCCATCACTATCGATTATGAAGGCAATGTTGAATTTATGGAGAAAAGTTATCCTGTCGGTGAAAGACAAGAGAAAACAGTTCGACATTCTTTTAAGATAGAAAGGGTCAACGCATGAGCACCCATTTCGAAAAGCTGGAGCGGATGTATCTATCTGCAAACATGAATACACATATCTATGACACTACGACGATAAAAATCAATGAAGCTGAGGCCGAAATTGGATTGACTATCTCAAAAAAATACTTTCATGCATTGGGAGCAATTCACGGTTCCGTGTATTTCAAATTGCTGGATGACGCAGCTTTTTTTGCAGTGAACTCTATTGTTACGGACGTGTTTGTTTTGACGACTAGTTTCAATATCAACCTGATCCGTCCAGCAAACAAGGGCGTCCTAAAATCTGTAGGGAAAGTCCGTTATCGTTCCAAAAATCTTTGGACAGCTGAATCTACGCTTTACAATGAAGCAGGCAAAGAAATCGCCTTTGGAACAGGGAATTTTGCAAAAAGCAAGATAGCTCTGTCGGAAGAGATTGGATATTTGTAAAATGTCTTCGAATAATCTGATTTGATTTCTTACCTTCAGGACCCGAATGAGTTTTTTGAAGAAATATTTTGGTCCAAGTACACTAGTCACAGCTGCTTTTATTGGTCCGGGAACCCTTACTGTTTGTACTGTCGTTGGAGCGGATTTTGGATACAGCTTGCTCTGGGTCCTTCTTTTTGCAGTAATTGCTACCATCATTTTGCAGGAAATGGCAGCCAGGCTTGGTTTAATCACTCAGAAAGGTCTTGGCGAAGCAATCAGATCAGAGATCACCAATCCTCCCCTAAGAATACTAAGCATTGCCTTGGTTTTTATGGCCATTGTATTTGGAAATGCTGCCTACGAAGCCGGGAATATTTCAGGTTCCGCCTTGGGGATAGGCGGTGTTTTTGGAAATTCTATTCCATGGCCACTAATTATTGGCCTTGCCGCTTTTCTCATTCTTTATATTGGAAAGATCAAGATCATCGAAAAGATCCTTATTGCCTTGGTTCTTTTGATGAGCATCGTTTTCATTCTAACAGCTATTGTTATAAAACCGGATGTATCCCAGATCTTTTCTGGCTTATTTATTCCATCGTTTAGTTCTGAAAGTCAATTGGCCATACTGGCCTTGATTGGAACGACCGTGGTTCCCTATAATTTGTTCCTACATGCCTCATCTGTTAGTCAAAAATGGAAAAGCAAAGAGCAACTTTCTGAGCTAAGAGTTGAAAATGGGGTAGCCATTGGGATCGGTGGGCTAATCTCAATGGCAATTGTTATTACCAGTGCTGCAGCATTGTTTGGAAAAGGAAGTGTTTCTGATATCAATGATATGGCACTTCAGCTTGAACCGCTGATGGGCAGCTGGGCCAGAATTTTCTTGGCAACTGGATTGTTTGCAGCAGGTATTTCTTCGTCCATAACTGCTCCCTTAGCAGCAGCGCTTACGGCCAGGGGTATTTTTAAGTGGAATGGAGATGAGAAGTCCCTCAAGTTTCGAGTGATCTGGTTCTTTGTGTTGGGAATAGGTACCGCCGTTTCAATGGTAGGAGATAGCCCCATCGAGGTGATTCGTGTGGCACAAATTGCAAACGGAATTCTACTACCCGTTATCGTTTTCTTTCTGATCTATATAAGTAATAAGAAATCACTTCTTGGAAATTTCACCAACAAGCCAATTCAAAATGTACTGGCCGGATTAGTGATTCTTGTCAGCCTGATCATAAGCTTCAGGAGTTTTAATAGTGTATTTAATTTTATCTGATATGGCAACAATAGACCTTAATTCAGACCTTGGTGAACAGGCGGATCCATCGTTGGACGAGCAGATCATGCCTTACATCTCATCCTGTAACATCGCCTGTGGGGGCCATGCAGGAAATGAGGAATCCGTCCGTCAGACCATTGATTTGGCTATCAAGAACAATGTTGCCATCGGAGCCCATCCCGGGTTTCCTGACAGAGAAAATTTCGGCCGAAAAATCATGGAAATCGATCCCGAAGCGCTTGCAGATTCTATCAAGAAGCAAGTCTCACTTGTTAAAAGGTTGACAGAAGAAGCCGGACAAGAAATGCATCATGTAAAACCCCATGGAGCACTGTACAATTTAGCATCTGTTGATGCAGATACATCTCGTTTGATCATCAATGCTTTGCTAGAGATTGACCGCGACATTAGATTGTATGGGTTATCTCACTCAGAAACTGAAAGGGAGGCAAAAGAAGCAAAGATCGCTTTTGTTGGTGAGGCATTTGCCGACCGTAAGTATGAGCTGGATAAAACCTTACGCAATCGTAAGTTTGATGACGCCATGATACATGAGGAAGAAGAAGTTTTGGCGCAGGTTGAGAATATCACGTTCCATCAACAAGTGTTCAATGCGGATACCGCTCTCGGTATTGATGCCCGGACTATCTGTTTACACAGTGATACCAAAGGAGCTGTAAATTTGGCCAGAGCAATCCGTGAACATCTTGAAAGAAAAGGAGCTACCATTACTGCAGTTTAATAAAGTATCCTGGGACCTCTTCCGGTTGGGAGAACAATCCCTGTTACTGCAGGCACCATTTGATATTCCCATTGAAAAAATTCATGATAGCGCAAAACTCATCAAAAGTGTTCTTGGCAGTCTATTGACGGATATCGTTCCGTCATATAACTCTATTGCACTTTTTCATTCTTTCGAAGAAAGTACCATTATCGAGAAACTATCAACAGCCAGGGGCATTTCACAAAAAAAATCCACACCTATTCAAAAAGTGGAAATTCCTATTTGCTATGAGTTAGGTCTTGACTTAGAGCATGTAGCAGAACATTCAGGCATTTCACAAGATGAAGTGATTGACATTCATTTGAATGATACCTATCGTGCTATTCTTATTGGGTTCACACCTGGGTTCATTTACATGGATGGACTGGATGAGCGGCTCGCCTGCCCCAGGAAGGCAAATCCAAGAAAATACCTCGAATTCGGTTCCATAGGAATCGGAGGGGAGCAGACCGGTATCTATTCGCTGGCAAGTCCTGGAGGATGGAACATCATTGGAAGAACACCACTTCACCTGTTTGATTACAAGAAGCAGCCGCCAATGAGTGTTGAAGTAGGATCAGAGGTTTCTTATGTAAGAATTACGAAACAAGAATTTGAGTCATGGGGAAGCTAAAAGTATTAAGCGTCGGGGCTTTGTCCACTATCCAGGACGAAGGCAGGTTTGGTTATCGCCAATTTGGCATTCCTCAATCTGGCGCTATGGATATCTCGGCAATGCAAAATGCCAATCATCTCGTTTCCAATAATCCAGAATGGCCGGTGATCGAAACAGCCATTCAGGGAATGAAACTGGAGGCAATCGATGAAACGATAATATCAGTTACAGGGGCGGTGGTGACACTAAAGATAAATGAACATCAGGTTCCTATGAACGCCTCGCATCAATTGCAACAGGGAGATATTTTGACAATTTCAAAACCAATGGGCGGTGTTTATTTCTACCTAGGGATTGGAGGTCAATTAAGAGCTAATAAAGATTTTGGTAGCTATTCAACCTATATCATGGCTGGATTTGGTGGCATGGAGGGAAGGGCCTTGAAGAAAGGAGATATCCTTGAAACTCAGGGAGGAAAACCGTTCAAAAAACATGTGATCAAACAAGGAACAAAACCCAGTATGACGGAAACGATCAGGATCATGAAAGGTCCTGAGTGGAAATTATTGAAGGACCTTCCGGAAAGGACGATTTTTCAAGTAGATCCTTCAAGCAATCGAATGGGTATCCGCCTCATTGGCGATCCGCTTGGAATTGATGGAAAAGAGATCCTGTCCTCTGCTGTGATTCCTGGCACAATCCAACTTCCACCCAATGGTATTCCAATTGTTTTGATGAATGACTGCCAGACTACCGGAGGCTATCCCAGAATAGGTAAGGTAGTGAACGAAGATATGGGACGGCTATCACAGTTAAATCCAATGCATAAATTGAGATTGAAGATCATCCCGCTCGAGGAAGCACTCGAAAAGCGCTGAAATAAGTACATTAGTGCACTAGATTCTCATTTATGAGGATAAAACCAGGGAAATGAATATGAAGTCAATAAAACGGAATGAGGGGATGCCTTTGGATCTGGATCTTATTAAAGAGATCAGGGTCAATAGAAGTGCTGTTGAAAGGCGAGCTGCCACGATTAACAAAAGAAGGACTGTAAAAAAGGAATGGCAGGCAGCATGGCTCTTAAGGGCTATCTCATGCATCGATCTGACCACCCTTGCCGGAGATGATACACCCGGTAACGTTATCCGGCTTTGTTCGAAGGCGATGAACCCGGTTAGATTGGATATTTTGGAGGAGTTGGGATTTGCTGATTTGAATTTGAAAGTAGGCGCTGTATGTGTTTATCATAATATGATCAAGACAGCAGTAGATGCCCTGGAAGGATCGGGAATTCCAGTAGCAGCCGTATCTACAGGTTTTCCTGCAGGACAAATCACCCATCGACAAAAAATTGCAGAGATCAAAGCGTCAGTTAAAGCTGGTGCTCGAGAAATAGACATTGTTATTACTAGAGGAAAAGTGCTCACAGGTGATTGGCGAGGCTTGTACAAAGAAGTGCAGGACTTCAGAGAAGCATGTGGAGAAGCTCATCTGAAAACCATACTTGCAACCGGAGAATTAAGCACGTTGACCAATGTTTCCAAGGCTAGCCATGTGTGTATGATGGCAGGAGCGGATTTTATTAAGACAAGTACTGGCAAGGAAAGTGTAAATGCGACAATACCCGTAAGTCTTGTGATGGCAAGAGCGGCCCGGGAATATTTTGAGTACGCAGGGTTTAAGGTTGGTTTCAAGCCGGCTGGCGGAATCAGAAAGGCAAAGCAGGCACTCGATTGGCTCATTTTAATGAAGGAAGAACTAGGTGACGACTGGCTATCCTCCGAATTGTTCCGTTTTGGAGCGAGCGGATTGCTTAGCGATATAGAGCGTCAACTAGAGCATTTTGTAACAGGAAGGTATTCTTCTTCCTACAGACACCCAATGGCATAGATTATGAATATCAAGGAGATATACGATACGATGGAGTATGGACCAGCACCTGAAAGTTCTTCAGCAGCTGTTGACTGGATCAAAGGTCACAATAGCAAATTCGAGCTTTTTATTGGTGGTAAATGGCAGGCTCCATTATCCAAGAAGTATTTTAATACCGAAAATCCAGCCACTAAAGACATACTTGGGAAAGTGGCAGATGCAAATACCAAGGATGTGGACAAAGCAGTTGCTGCTGCCAGAAAAGTTTTGCCGGAATGGGTAAAACTTGGTGCCCATGGACGAGCCCGGTATCTCTATGCTATAGCACGTCAGATCCAGAAAAATTCAAGACTCTTTTCAGTTCTGGAGTCACTGGATAATGGTAAAACCATACGGGAAACCCGAGACATTGACATTCCGCTTGTCGCGAGGCATTTCTATCATCATGCCGGCTGGGCTCAATTGATGGATAAGAAGCTAGTTGACTACAAAGAGCTAGGCGTAATCGGCCAAATCATTCCCTGGAATTTTCCGATGATGATGTTGGCATGGAAAATTGCTCCAGCGTTGGCCATGGGTAATACGCTGATCATGAAGCCAGCAGAAAACACACCACTTACTGCCTTATTGTTTGCTGAAATTTGCCAACAAATAGGGCTACCGGATGGAGTAGTGAACATGATCACCGGTGACCACAAGGCTGGATCAGCCATTGTAGAACATAAAGGAATAGACAAAATTGCGTTTACAGGTTCAACCAATGTCGGACGCATCATTAGAAGGGCAACGGCAGGCACAGGAAAGAAAATTTCCCTTGAGCTGGGTGGAAAATCACCGTTCATGGTCTTTGAAGATGCCGACCTTGATAGCGTTGTGGAGGGTGTTGTGGATGCCATCTGGTTTAACCAGGGCCAGGTATGTTGTGCCGGATCCAGGTTGCTGGTCCAGGAAAGTATTGCTGAAAAACTATATAAGAAGATCAAGGCCCGCATGGAGAAACTTCGTGTGGGGAATTCACTCGATAAGGCGGTAGATATTGGGGCAATAGTTTCTCCCATGCAGCTTAAAACAATTGAAGATCTTGTTCAGCAAGGAGTGGATGAAGGGGGCAAATTGT
Organism: Cyclobacteriaceae bacterium; assembly: GCA_028278585.1. Lineage (GTDB taxonomy): Bacteria > Bacteroidota > Bacteroidia > Cytophagales > Cyclobacteriaceae > Ekhidna. Next base: position 15,045 of record JANQEC010000281.1, read on the forward strand.
GGCAACCATCGTGGGCATGTCCCAAAGATGGCTATTTCTATCCTCCATCCCTTTTTACGGATGTGACGCCAGCTTCTACCATTTCCCAGGTGGAAATTTTTGGTCCGGTGTTAGTGGCAATGAGTTTCAGAACACATGAGGAGGCTCTTCAATTGGCTAACAATACACGATATGGGCTGGCGGCCAGTGTTTGGACTGAAAACATTAACCTGGCGTTGGATATGGCACCACGAATCAAAGCCGGGACAGTATGGATCAATTGTACCAACGTGTTCGACGCGGCATCAGGATTTGGTGGGTACCGGGAGTCAGGGTTTGGTCGTGAGGGAGGAAGAGAAGGATTGTTTGAATACATGAAACCACGATCGGAGGATAAGCTTCTTGCAAAGCCATTTGTCCGGAACATTAAAAAAGCAACGAAGAAAGCATCGGACCTAAACGGAATCCCTCAGATTGACCGTACAGCCAAGATGTACATTGGTGGGAAGCAGGCGCGTCCTGATGGCGGTTACAGCATATCAGTCAGTGATTTTCAGAAAAACCTGATTGGAGAAGTTGGAGAAGGAAATAGAAAAGACATACGAAACGCTGTGGAAGCAGCTCAATCGGCAAATGGTTGGACCTCAATGACAGGGCATGCGAGAGCTCAGGTACTGTATTATTTAGCGGAAAATCTATATGCACGAGCCAATGAGTTTTCGGCCAGACTTGAACAAACGGCTGGACTTAGCAAATCTGATGCTGAGAAGGAGGTTGAATGCTCCATTCAGCGGATCTATACCTACGCCGCTATGGCGGATAAGTACGATGGAAGAGTACATCATACGATCACCAGAAATGTAACATTGGCTATGCCTGAGGCTTTGGGTATTATGGGAATTGTATGTCCAGATGAATTCCCGTTGCTTGGGTTTATCTCTTCTGTGATTCCAACAATTGCCATGGGAAACAGGGTAATAGTAGTTCCATCCGAAACTTCTCCATTGTCTGCTACCGATTTTTACCAGGTGTTGGAAACCTCTGATGTGCCCGGAGGTGTGGTAAACATTGTGACTGGAAAAGATAAGGTGCTTACACCTGTTTTAGCCGATCACGACAACATCGATGGCATCTGGTATTTCAGGTCAAAAGAAGGAAGCAAAACAATTGAGGAAAAATCAGCTGAGAACATGAAGCGAACCTGGGTAAGCAATGGAAAACACCGAAACTGGCTGGATGCAGAACAAGGAGAAGGTGAAGCCTTTTTAAGGAAAGCCACCCAGATTAAAAATATTTGGGTGCCGTATGGGGCTTGATCATTCATTTCAATACAGTTTTAAATAGGCTCTTCCTGGTGATTTTCTATGTACTTCTTCTTTTGAAAATCAGAAAAGAATTTGATCAGCCGCTGTGTTTTCAATTTGAAAACATTGCTGACTGGAAAAACAGTAATGAGGTAAAAAATCAATATCGAAATGCAAGTGCCGTAGGGGATAACAGAATAGTTTTTAACATTTGTGGCAACAAGTATCGACTGATTGTCAAATTTAACTATGAAATGCAATGGGGCCGGATTCGTTTTATTGGAACACACTCAGAATATGATAGAGTAGATGCGTTAACGATATAATTATGAAAATCAAACCTATTAGAACAGAGAATGATTATCAACAAGCGCTAAAGAATCTGGAAGAAGTTTTTGATGCCCAAAAGGGACATCAGAAAGTGACCGGGCAGAAGTTTTGATTACGTTAATAGATAAATACGAATCGGAACATTATTCTATTGGTACTCCTGATCCTATTGAAGCGATTAAAATCAGAATGGCTGAAATGGATCTGCATCAGAAAGATCTGATGAATTTTATAGGAACAAAAAGTAGAGGAACTATTTCGAATATTTTAAACAGGCGACGACCACTCACACTTCCAGTAATCAGAGCAATCGGCCCAAAATTGGGACTATCATTTGATGTTTTAGTGAAAGAATACAAAGTAGGCTAACCTAATAAGTACTCAAATCCGATTTAACACAGTCTTGATTAAATCATCCATCGCTTCCTGGTGATTTTCAATGTACTCCTTCTTTTCTCTATTGGCAAGGATCAGGCAACAGGTACAACAATGGTGACCTAATAGTTTCCCTAAACCATACAACGCGGAAGTTTCCATTTCAAAATTGGTAATCCTTTTATCGTCATCTGAAAAACTTTGCAGTGTTTCATTCATTCCAGAGTTGCTCAAAGCAAGACCTAATTTTCTGCCTTGGGGGCCGTAAAAACCAGTTGCGGTTGCCGTAATTCCCTTTATCATATCATGTCCTATCTGTTCGATTAGTTTAGAAGAACCTTTGATAACATATGGGATCGCCAATTGTGGATCCCATTTCAGATGATCATTGATCTTGTCTTTCAGTTGAGATTCCACTTGATCAAATTCGTGGTTGTAGTAATAGATCAACCCATCAAAGCCAAGTCCGAATTCTGAAATAACATGAGCTCCGGCAGGGATATCTGCCTGAAGTGAGCCTGAGGTCCCGATCCGAATCAAGTTCAATTGTCGTATGGAGTTCCTAAACTGCCTGGTTGTCAGGTCAATGTTGGCTGCCGCGTGCAATTCATTGAGGACGATATCAATGTTATCTGTGCCAATACCAGTTGATAAAGCCGTGACAGGTTTGCCTTTATAAACCCCGGAGTGAGTAACAAATTCTCGATTCTGGATCTTGCTATCTATCTGATCAAAATACTGACTTACCTGCGCCACACGACCTTGGTCACCAACTAAAATTATGGTATCAGCTACATGCTCTTCCCGCAATTTCAAGTGATAGATACTGCCATCGGGGTTGAGTATCAATTCCGAGTCTTCAAGAATTTCCTGGTTCATTTTGAGTCTTGATCCATTAATATTAGTTAGTTTGATTCTAATTTACCTATTGTTCACGAATCGATTCAGGTGTATGAGTTTCCATATTGGTGCTAAAAAGGGCGAAATAGCCGAAACGGTATTACTTCCCGGTGACCCATTACGAGCAAAGTTTATAGCAGATAATTTTCTTGAAAATGTCGTGTGCTACAATGAGGTCCGAAATATGTATGGATTCACCGGAACGTACAAAGGGAGCAAAATCTCTATCCAGGGGACAGGAATGGGCATCCCTTCAACGGCAATATATACCAACGAACTTATTGATGAATATGGCGCTAAAACCCTGATTCGCATCGGAACATGTGGGAGTTTGAAGAAAGAAATTGGTTTAGGAGAAATAATCCTGGCTATCAGTGCCAACACAGATTCAAATATCAATAAAATCAAATTTGGTGGGATGGATTATGCACCAACAGCGAATTTTGAATTATTGGACAAGGCCTATCATAAAGCACATGAACTTTCCATAGAAGCAAGGGTCGCCCCGATTTTTAGTTCGGATTCATTTTATGATGATAATTCTGATCGATACAAAATCTGGGCAGAGCATGGGGTTCTTGGAGTTGAAATGGAATCAACCGTTTTATACACGATAGCAGCCAAGAAAAATGTACACGCATTGACAATTTTAACTGTGAGTGATAACCTCATTACCGGGGAAGTTACGTCAGCGGGAGATAGAGAGAAAAAAATTGTAGACATGGCGAAGATTGCCCTGGAGATTATCTAGAATGACGTTAATCGCTTAAGTAGGCCGCCAATAGGATCAATCCAAATACAGCACTGCCACCAGAAATCCTTTTAATCGATTTTGATGTTGTGATTTTGGAAAATATTGATCTCTGCGCCAGTCTGACTGCATCGTGCGCTTAATACAGGAAATTCAAAACAAATTTGCAATCTCCTCGGCCAGTTTATCCGCAGCATCTGAATTTCTCCGAAACCACATTTCAGGCTCTACAATCTCTAATTCCATAACAGCTGGAACACCGTTGAGGTCATTAGCTATATCGACTCTGGCATAAATTGGAAGGGTTTCACACGCTTCAACTGTTTTAACGGCCAATGCTATTTCATCTGGTGTAGGGTTATAATCCTCTACGGATCCGCCAAAATCATCCTGGACCCGAAAATCACCTGGTTTGGCTTTTTTAATTACCGCATGTGTGAATTGACCGCCAATCAACATCAAGGACAATTCACCTCTTTCCAGGATATTGTCAAGGAACGGCTGAAGCATCATGGCTTCATCGGCAATTAATTTGGTGTATACATCCTCATGATCTGCCATGGTTTCCGGTGCAAGCTTGAAGGTATTTTTTGCAGAGGAAGAAATGACAGGTTTAAGCACGGTTTTTTCCCAACCCAGCTCCTCATGAATTTGTGTCAATGTTCGGGAGTCTTTTGGTTCTATAAAGTATGTTTCCACCGTGTGAATCCCCTCCAGCTTTAAGTCCTGGAGGTAATGCTTGTCAAGATTCCAGGAAACCAAATCATATGAATTGATCAGTTTTGTTTTGAAAGCAACATCCATTAGCCAATCGGCAAATTCGCTGAATTTTTCAGCATAATCCCAGGTGGTTCGGAAGAGAACATACCTGGTTGTCTTCCAATCAAAATCAGGGTCAGACCAAGCCACTTTTTTTACTGCCAGCCCTTTTTTGATTAATCCGGTCATGACCAGTTGATCCTCGAACATCACGTTTGTTGTGTATTCGTTGGACTCTTTTGGAGCAATATATCGCTCATCAGTTAGAATAACTACGTCAAGCATTTTCTAATTGTGATCTTAAAAGCGTTAATCCTTCTTTAAATGAGACAGGCTCGTATCCCAACTCCTCTCTGGCTTTGTCAAGTATGAAACCAGTTCTTTGTGGCCGTTTGGCCGGCTGACTGAATATGGAGCCGTCCACTTCTTCAATAAGTGTTGGGTTTAGTTTGAAAAAGATAGCCGTTTGAAGTGCCATCTCATAGGGCGTCAATGTATCTTTTCCTGAGATATGAAAAACTCCTTCTGCTTTTTTCTCG
>JANQEC010000285.1 GCA_028278585.1 Cyclobacteriaceae bacterium
TCAACTTTTTCTTTTGTGTAACGCTCCCAGTTAACCATCCCTTGTTCTGCTAGTAAATCCCTGCATTGTTCTATAACAGAATAAGTGTTATCAATATCCTGTAATTCTGCCTTTCTTACTTTTAGATTATTCATGCTTTAATCACTCGTTATCATTGCTCCAAAATGATTGACTGATCGATTAACCAACCCCTTATCAACAGCAAATTCTTTCGATGCTGCCTTAGCGGCTTCTGATGTAACCAGAGATAATCCGGCTGCCTCACTTTTTATTTTCTGAGCCTTTGCTTCAAGGTATGCGACAGGTACATCCACTAGACCTGTAATTAATCGACTAAGAGATTTCCAAAGATTCTTTTTTACAGCTGGAGGTAATGGAATCCCGTCAACGTAAGATAGAATGTCCTCAGCATCAACGGATGTTAATTGTACGTTCTCTTTATCATCGTGATTTTGTGTTTTGCCTTCCATACATTCAGAGGCTTATTGCCCATAACGTCCAGATATGGCATGTGCCTCTAGACTTTTTAAATATGTACTAAAGTATCTGTTTTGCATCTCAGTTTCAAGGAACTCGGTAGAGGTATGTCTATATCATTTGTTAGCATCAGTTTACATATGCTCCAACTTCTACGCTTGTTCCGAATCGTGTTTGGCTTATTGTTACACCGGTATAGTAAATGTTCGTTAGGGTTGTGTCAGGAGGGAAATCGTAATGAATTTCATTGAGAGTGTTGTGGTTTCGTTTGATCAGAAGTTGATTATCAATTGCGTTGGAATAATCTTCACCGATGGAATTCCAAAAGAAAGTACTGGCCAGCCATTTAGCTTTGCTCAGCCAAAATGTTGAGTCCTTAAAATTCTGTTTGTTGGTTCGTAATCCAGCGATGAAATTAAAATGATAACATCCTCCAATTGAAATAAAAACAGTGTCATCCTCATGGATTGCCGTGATCTGCTGAGCTTCTTCGTTCCAATTGAAATTAACAGTCGGATTAAGTTTAAGAATTGCTTCAGTTGACAAACCTTTGATGTCGTTGTTGAAAACGCAATCATCTTCGGTAAGATCTTCCTGACTGTTTAGTTCCTCTAATGTTTTTTCGAGGTTTCGAGTTGAGTCTGCCAAGGAAAGGCTATTATAGGTTACCGTGTCAGTTACGCCGTTCGAAGTGTCAATGAAGGATCGCTCATTATATGGTTTAGGTTCAGGGATTGTGTAGATCAAGTATGAAAGCAAAGCAATTCCGATAATTCCAAGTAAGTTGACCATCATAAAGAAATTGTTACGATACTTGAAAACCGAAAGAATAGCTGTAATCAATAGAAGGTTAACAACACCTGTAAATGGTAATGCTAAAACTCCAAACCCAAGTGGACCGCCACTAGACTTGAGGATTTTAATTGTTAGAGGGAAGTAGTAGAAGTTGGCTCCTACTATTGCGACAAGAAATAGGTAACTGAGAATTCTACGGTTCATCTATTGCTGCTAACTATTACATAAACGTACTATAAAAACACCTCCTTTTTTCTTCTCAGCGCTGTTTTTTCTTGTGAGTTACGTTAAATGCCAATCACCCTTCCAAAATAAACCCTTTTCCGTGCACATTAATGATCTGTACGGACGGGTCTTTCTTGAGGTAACGTCGGAGCTTGTGGATGAAGACATCCATGCTTTTGCGATTGAAGAAGTCGCTCTCTCCCCAGACGGTTTTTAAAGCTTTGTTTCTGTCCAGCACCACGTTTTTATGCTCGCAGAGCAGCAGTAATATTTTGGCTTCTTTTTCAGTAAGGCGTTGTACTTCGCCATTGAAATTCAATGCCTGGTTCGCATAATCGAACTGGTACTTCCCTATCGCATGCTCCGTAACTCGTTGTGACGCTTCGCCCTCAGAAGAGGTCCTTTTGATAAGCGCTTTAACTCGGGCGATGAGCAATTCCTCATCAATGGGTTTCACAATGTAATCGTCACAACCCAGCCTGAAACCTTTAAGCTTATCTACTTTCAGTGCTTTGGCGGTTAAGAAAATGAAAGGAATGTCAGGATCTGCATCCCGGATCTCTTTTGCCAGGGTGAATCCGTCTTTTATGGGCATCATGACATCCAACAGGCAGAGGTCAAAGATGCCCTTTTTAAATGTTTCAAGTCCATCTTCTCCGTTCTTCGCCAGCGTGACTGTGAAGTCATTGATCTCCAGGTATTCCTTGAGGATATACCCGAAGCTTTCATCATCTTCTACCAATAGTATTTTGCCCATGGGTCAGGTGAATGGAAAGTACAGAAGAAATTCACTGCCTCGGTTGGGTTGGCTTTTGAGCCCTATCCTTCCTTTATGCTCATCAATGATCTTTTTCACATAGCTAAGGCCCAGCCCAAATCCTTTTGCATTTTGAACATTGCCGGTTTCAGCCCGGTAAAACTTGTCAAAAATGTATTTCTGTATTTCCTCACCGATTCCAATCCCATTGTCTTTAATAGAAATCTCGATGCCCTGAGAGCTGTCATAGGTGGTGATGGAAATATGTGGGACATCAACGGTGTATTTAAGCGCATTATCAATCAGGTTGTAAATGATGTTTACCAGGTGTGTTCTGTCTGCCAGTACTTCCGATTTTGTGGCGTTGAGCTTCAGGTCGATCGTTCCGTTTCGTTTGCTTACCACCAGGTGCATGCTTTCCACTACCTGGTCAATGACCTCATGTACATCCAGTTGTTTTTTCTCCAGCGTAAAATTGCCTGAATCGATCATGGCAATTTGCAACACCTTGTCTACCTGGCCCTCAAGTCGCTTGCTTTCCAACTCTATCAGGTTGAGGTAATTGGATTTCTTCTTTTGTTCAACCTTCTTACCTCCTTTCAAAATGCTTGTTGCAAGAGAAATAGAAGCGATCGGGGTTTTGAATTCGTGTGTCAGATTATTGATAAAATCATTCTTGATGGCCGAAAGTTTTTTCTGGCGCTGGATCACAATGAGCGTATAAACGAAACACCCAATAAGTAGTGTGATAAACACGATAGATACTATTAATGCTCCACTGGATTGAGCAAAAACATCAGCATCCTGGCTTGGAAAAAATAAAGCCAAATGAAAACTGTCGTCATCTGCATAACCTGCAGCACAGGTGAGTGTGGCCCATCCATGGCCTCTTTCCTGGGGATTTTCACAGCTAGCGAGTGCAAATTCAAGGCTTGTTCCTTCATCTCCCATGACAAAGCTGAAACCATCATCTCTTTCGTTATGCATGTAAATGGCATATTCATACGGAATGTCAAGCCCTGCATCTTCAAAAATAGGATCGATGATCGCTTTCATTTGCTGATCCATTTTTTGATCATTCAGTTGTCCGGATTTGCGAACTCTGTCAGCTGCATGGATAAGTTGATTTGGATAATAACTATCTGATGAAAAGGCGTTCGCAATTTTGGTCGATGCAAGATCTACTTTATGTAGAAAGGTTTGTTTATTGGTCTTGAGCGACGACCTTAGGTTCTGAACTTGCAATACAGATAAACCCACTAGTGCTACAGTGGCTATCCCGATCACAAAGAATATGGCCTTTTTAGATAATTTCATTTACTTCAATTTCGAACCTGATTATCCGTGCTTTTTGCGCAGTTATATTAATGAAAGTATACGATTTCAAGGCCATGAGTTGAGATTTTAACTCTTTTTTAACCACTTTAATTTTTCCTTAAAACAACTTAACTCCTCGTTATTCTATCTTTTTTCCATCTGGTCGTAAGTTGACACAAAGAATTACGACGATGAAAATATTTTTAAACCTGGCCCTTCGCAATTTCTTAAAATCCAAAGGTCTAAACAGTCTCAATGTACTCGGTCTTTCACTGGGCTTAATAGCCGCTACCTTAATCATCCTTTACGCTGATCACGAATTTCATTACGATAGCTTCCACCAGGATGCGGAAAACATCTATCGCATGGAAGGTAAGACGAATGGCGATCAGTGGTTTGCAAACCTGGGGATGGAGCACGGTCGTGAGCTCACCTCCGGGAAATATCCTGAAGTAAAAGATAAAGTAATGCTCAATTCAGGGCAAAAGGCTTTTTTGAAATACAAAGACCGAAAGTTTGCTGAGAAGGGCATTCATCGGACTAACCCGGGTTCCAGTTTTTTTAAGCTCTTTGATTTCAAAGTCCTGGAAGGGAACAAGGAAAGTTTGCTTGAAGATCCGTATTCGGTTGTTCTAACCAAATCAGCTGCTAAGCGATATTTCGAAGATGAGTCTGCTATAGGAGAGACTCTTGAATATGATACGCTTTTGTTGAAAGTAACCGGAGTCATCGAAGATCTCCCGTCCAATTCACACATAGATTTTGACATTCTTTATACCAACCCCCGCCTTTACAACCTTGAACATTTTCATACACAGACGTATTTGCAATTGCATAACGATGTAGATCCGGTCAGTCTAAGAGACAAGATCCTGGAAATGGAAGGAGTGGCTTTTAATGAGTTCCATGAACTTTCGGATGTGCGCCTGATGAAGCTGCCAGACATTTACCTGGAATCAGATGCAGCCTTTGGAACTGCTGGCACCGGCGATCCATTGCAGTTGCTCGTTTTTATGGTTATCGGTGGATTAATCTTACTGATCTCTGTAGCTAACTATGTAAATATGTCCCTGGCCATTTACCTAAGCAAAGGTCGTGAAATTGGCGTTCGGAAGGTTTTCGGTGAATCACAAGGGCAGATCATTAAGGCATTTATTTATGAATCATTTTTCATCACGTTGATCATTGTTCCACTCGTGATTATGGGACTTGGTTTGTCTCTTCCGGTCTTTAATGAACTACTAGGGATCAATCTTCCAAACAAATTATTCACATCACCGACATACCTTTTTTCAGCCCTTGGACTTGTAGTAGCAATAAGTTTGTTAACAGTGATCTATCCTGCCACCGCATTGGCTAAAACCAAGACAAACATCTTGATGAAAAGCAAATCAGTGATGAACATTACGGGTGGAACGCAGTACAGAAACGCCTTGATATTTTTTCAGTTTGTTTTACTCTTCACCCTTGGCATTTCGGCGTGGTTCATGAATCGTCAGATCAGCTACCTTGACAGCAAGGAAATGGGATTTGATCCAACCGGGGTCATAAAAATTGGTAACGCTTTTGAGATCGGTCAATTCGAAAATTATGAGCTATTTAAGACCAAACTACTTTCCTATCCACAGATCAGTGGTGTGGCTTTTGGTCCGATGATCGGTGATAATATGAACCCACTCGCATACAAACCTGAGGGACATGACGAAACGTATGAAAACCTACTGTCTTATGGTGTTGACATTGACTATTTCGAGGTAATGGGTATGGATCTCACTCATGGTGATTTCAAAAAGGTTTTACTTTCTTCTGAAGATGGACAGATTACTTCACTAGTCAATCATAACTTCATAAATCGATTTGGTTGGGAAGATGATCCGATCGGGAAGAAGATCATATTGAGGCCTGGGACGGAGAATGAATTGCATCGAAAAGTATCAGGGGTTTTTAAAGACTTTCATTTTTTCACTTTAAAAGAAAAGATTACTCCACAGATCATTTCATTGCGCCCTGACCCACAGTTTGTCAATACAAATATTTTAATACGAATAAACTCGGAACTTACAGAAGCCACGAAAATTATTGAGGAGCAGTGGTACGAGATCCAACCGGATATTCCTCTTGAGTATGAACTTATGGAGGATGCCGTGAAAGAGCTATATGCTAAAGAGCGTCAGACAAGCCTGGTAAGTCTTACTTTTTCCTTACTGGCGATCGCTCTTTCCATTTTAGGGCTTGTCGGGTTTATGATTTATATCATTGGTCTTAAATCAAAAGAAATGACGATGAGGAAAGTGTTAGGAGCTTCATTGTTTCAGATCATAAGTTTCTTAAACAAAAAGTTGTTTCTGGCAATATTCCTGGCGGCAATAGCAGGAAGTGGGATGAGCTACTGGTTGATCAGTAGGTGGTTGGAGGATTATGCGTATACAATCTCAATAAGTCCAATGGTATTTTTTGCGGCCCTGGTTCTGGTTTATCTCATTGTTTTTACGGTAACAACTTTGCGTTCTGTTAAGTGGGCAAGTGCTAATCCCGTAATTGCCTTGAAGGACGAATAAAAAAATAGACATTCATGTAATATTTTGAGATCAGCTCATACTAGTTAAGAAAATATGAAAAATGGAACTTGATTTCTTAACCAAGAAAGAGCTTGATCAATTGGAGTTGAAGTACAGATCTAGACGAAAGAATTTGATCGTTTTGTGTCTTGTGTTCACCGCAGCATTTGTTTTGGTTGTAACCTACTTGGAAGGACTTGCCACCTATAATGTAATTCAGGGACTCTATCTAGCTGTTGTATTTGTATTTGTTTCGTTCATTAGCGAGACCGAAAAAAAGATCAGGAAGATCCGATCAATGAGAAAAAGCGTGTAGGCTTTTGCTAAAGTTTAAGACTCATTATCAATGATGGAAGTCTATCTGAACCAACTTTGAGAGTTGGACCATTTCCGATTTTAGAAAAACCAAACTTGCTATAAAATGACTGAGCTCGGTAATTGATGGCTGAAACACACAACCATATCCTGTCATTTCCAGCTTCTTTTGCTATCCTGAATGCATCTTCAATAAGAATTTTCCCAAGTCCGGTTCCATACTCACTGGCCAATATGTACAGTTGTTTAAGTTCGGAGGCTGATGCTTCCAGTTCAATGGGGCAGTCATGATGCTTCACTACAGATAACCCTACTTTCAATCCATTCAGGGACGCAAGTGTACACACAGTTTGAGGATCCTCAAGAAATTTCAATGCCTCTTTATCTGTGAAATTTTCTGAACAATAGGATTCGATATTTTCGGGTGAGTGAACATCTGTATACGCTTGCCTAAAACTCTCTTCCCACAGGTCTTTTAGCTGTTTCTGAGCTTCGATGCCCGCTACCTTCAATGTGTAGGTGTTGGTTTTCATTTCCAATCACTCTGGCTATTAGGCCCCAATTTTCCTTTTGCAGTTTCAAGAAGTCGAGCTGTAGAATTAACCACCCCTCCTTTGATCACCGTGTGCACAGATCGGGTGTTTTTTATAGAAATAAGCGGATTGCCTTTGATGATTATCAGGTCTGCCCATTTACCTACTTCGATAGTCCCTAACCTGTCACTTAAGCCCATTGCTTTAGCTCCATTGAGAGATGCAATACGGAGTACTTCTGCATTTGGTATTCCCGCTTCCGACAACAGCTGTATTTCCCGATGGGCAGCAAATCCACCTAGTTGAAAACCTAGAAACGTTTGTCTGAGATAAGGTCTGTCTGTTCCTAGTGTGATCAACCCACCTGCATCGTAATATCTTTTAATCACCTTCATTTTTACCTGGAAAAGTTTTTCAGACAAATCACCGAAACTTCCACGATCAGGATTACCGATAATTTCGCGGTAATAGGGTGTTAAAAATTCTCTCTCATCTACCCAGAATCGAAAGGCATCCTCATCGAGCTGCGCGATTGATCCGTACGTGTTCAACGTAGGATCAAAGTAAACTTTACGGCTTATATAGAGTTGAATGATCTCCTCGAGCCTTGGATCAAAAGGGTTCATTCTTGCCAGACTATTGTACGCGGAGGTCGTATCAACAAGTAAGTCACCGCCCAGAAAATGTTCAATACGGTCGATACCCATCAAGATTGCATCCTGTGGATTGACCGAATTACCCACTCCCGAATTGAGATGTGCTGTCACGGTAAGCCCATGCTGATGAGCCCGTTCTATCAATGCCTGAAGTAATTGCTTGTTTATGTTTTTAGCCTTGAACCCTTTGACACCTAAGGCAGCCCACTTATCAACCCTGTTGTAAACATCTTCAACCGTAAAATTTTTATTCCAATCGGGAGCAGCTGACCCATAATACGGTCCGGAATTAAGTATTCTAGGCCCTTTCCGTTCACCTTGATCAATCTTGATTCGGAGGTCACGCATCTTATATGGCTCAATTTCACCACCACTTTTCCTGCTGGT
>JANQEC010000373.1 GCA_028278585.1 Cyclobacteriaceae bacterium
ATGGCGACTCCCAGGTGCAGGAGCAGCTCTCCTACCTTTTGTGAGGCAGTCTCTCCATAATTTCTTGTTACCTCGACGTGAACTTCATTCGGGATCAGGTTTCGTTTTAATCGTTGTACCTGATCCAGGATCTTCGCGGAGACTTTCATCGCATCTGCCCCTTTCACCTTTGCTACTGAAATGGTGACAGCCGAATATTCGGATGGATTGGTCTCATGGTTTTCATTTACATGGCCATATCCGAAGGAAACATAGTTCTGAGAGGCAGATGGACCATCGGTTATTTCAGCGACCTGTTTGAGATAGACAGGCATCTCTTTATTCACTCCAACCACAAGGTTTTCTACATCTTCAATCGTAGAAAGAAATCTCCCTGTCGTTATCAGGTATTCTTCATCATTTCCAACAATTTTTCCGGATTGGGAACTACTGTTGCTCGCTTTAATCATATGCACAATTCCTAGTGGATCGACTCCATTTTCAGCCATTTTATCTTTATCAAGAACTACCCTTAGCTGACGGGTTCTTCCACCAATTTGCTTGGTGATCGCCACATCTTTGACTTTTTCTATTTCAGAAGTAAGTTCTTCCGCTATCCTTCTGAGTTGGTAATCGTCATATGTGTCGCTCCACAGGGTAAGGCCAAGCATCGGCACATCGTCAATCGACCTGGTTTTCACCAAAGGTTGATACACTTCTTCTGGAAAAATTCCCTGATGTTTCATGAGCTCATCGTACAGCTTGACATAAGAGCGTTCAATGTCTTCACCCACAAAAAACTGGACGATCATCACAGCCTGCCCATTCATAGACATACTGTGAACATGCTCTACCCCCCTGATGTTGGAGACAATTTTCTCCAGTGGCTTGACCACCCTACTTTCAACTTCCATAGGACTTGCTCCCGGGTAACCGATCATTAAATCAGCCATTGGCACATTGATCTGGGGTTCTTCCTCCCTGGGAATTAGAAAGGAACTGTACACACCGATGATCATCAAGGCCACCATAAGCAAAATGGTCAGCTTCGAGTTGATGAAAAAATTGGCGACTTTACCTGAAATTCCTTCTTGCATCATTATTCCTCTTTGTTTTTCGCTCTATTTATCTTAGTAAGTGATCTTCGCACCATTAAATAATTTCCCAGCTGCGGAAACGACATATAGTTCATCGGGTCGAAGACCGGAGAGCACTTCAACACTTCCCCCGGATACGCTCCCGATTCTAAGCCATCTTAAAATGGCTGTTTGATTATTTCCTATTGTGTAGATCCCTGTGAGCTGTCCCTGCCTTATCAATGCCTCTGCTGGAATGAACACATTCCCATCCGCTGCTCCGTTGGCTGAAAACTGTACATTTACAAACATTCCCGGCAGCACATTTTCTCCTGCTCCATCGAAATCAACTTTCACGATATACTGCCCTCCTGTATTCTTTGCTGAAGGGCTCACTTCAGTCACTTTTCCTTCGAATTCCTGATTTAGAGATTTGACCACCACATTTGCTTGCATGTCCACCTTGACTTTTGAGATATCTGATTCAGACACCAGAGCTACGGATTGAAAATCCCCGGTTCCTTCAACCGAAACCAGGGGCATCCCGGGGTTAGCCATGTCCCCTGCCTTCACAAACGTGTTAATCACCACGCCATCAAAGGGAGCTTTTACATTGGTGTATGTAAATTGAACATCGACCTCTCGCTTCATTTGTTGTGCAGCATCAAGGTTTGCTTTAGCTATCTCGTAGCGAGTGGTTATATCATCCAGCTCTTTTTCAGAGGCACTCTCTTTTTCAAAAAGTGTTTTGAAGCGCTCGTAATCTTTTTCTGCATTCCTTAGTGCGCTATTGGCCTGTACAATTGAAGCTTCTACTTGCGATCTCTTTGCCAGCAGGTCAGCGCTATTGATGGTCAGCAATTGTTGGCCTTTTCTTACTTTTTCACCTACTTCAACATGTAGTTTGGTGACATTCCCCATCACACGTGTGCTGAGATTGGCACTATTCTTTGCTTCAATTTTCCCACTAGAAGTAATCTGGTTTGCTCCTCTTCCAATCTCAGCTTTCGACACTTTTACTGCAACTGGTGATAATTGATCGACCTCAACGTGTTCTCCCGACCCACAGCTAAAGATCAGCATCGTGAATAGGGCTATAATTATGTGATTTATTATTTTCATTTTTATCTCGTTAAAAATCTCAGGTACTCCCTTGTGAAATTGTATTCGAACATTGCCTGCTGATATTCAAGTTCTTTCCTGAACATCTGTGTCTCTGAAACCAGCAGATCTGCAGTTTTTTCAAGACCTTCTTCAAACCGGTCCTTCCTGATCCTATAGGCTTCGGCCGACTGCTCTTTTGCCTGCATTGTTAGTGAAATTTTGGCTTTGGCGTCCGCCAGTTGCCGATTCACTTTATTGAGTTCCAGCTGGCTCTCATTCTCATACTTTACCTTCTCAATCCTGGCCTTTTCGAATCCAGCTCTTGCCTTATGAATTTTTCCAATGTTTTTGTAGCCATTAAACAAGTTCCAGGACAACCTGACTCCGACCAGGTATCCACTGGCGTCCATTCCCAATGGTCGGTTATCAAAGAGTTGGTAATTTCCAAATGCGTTAATTCTTGGGAGTAGACTCATATTATTTGATTTCAGGATTTTCTCGAAGCCTTCTACCGATTTTTCCATCGCTGCCACGTCTTTTCTGAATGCAGAAAGTTCAACCCCATATGTTTCGTCACTTCCAACCACTGAAATGCTAGCTTCAGGTTTGTATGTGATTCCACCTATCTTTTCACCTAGCAGCACAACGATGTAATCAGAGGCGTTTTTAACATTGGTCAGTGCATAGCTTAATTGGTTTTGAACCTCTGTTTGACGAACCTTAACAGCCAGAACATCTGCTTTCTGAACCATGCCCTGATCGAAGTAATTGTTTATCAACCGTAATCCTTCATCTGCTGTTTTTTTGGCTTTTTCAAGTACGCCAACAGCTTCATATGCTAACTGAAGCTGCATGTAGGCTTTGTTTGCTTCCAGTTCCAGGTATTCTTTCGTTCTGCCTTCTTGTAACTCATAAGCTTCCGACTGGATCTTAGCGGCCTGTCGCTGGTATACCCCATCAAGGTTTAGCAAAGGCTGAAGGATCTGGATATCTGTGGCATAATTATCTACCCTATCAGGATTATTCAAAAGTGCGGGATCAAAATCCGCTGCAGTCAATATTTCCTGATTTAGTTTGGAACCAAACGCCATCAGCGGGTTGTTCGTAAACATCGCCGTATGTGAAGCAGTCACCGTGGGAAGAAATAGTGCATTGGATTGTCTAAAATCACTTCTGGCCATTTCAACCTGCTTTTGAGCAATTTTTAATTGCAGGTTATTGTCTAGGGTTTTTAGAACAAGCTCCTGTTTAGAAATAGTCAGTGTATCCTGACTATGAACCTTGAAGCTCATCCCAATCAACCCTAAAAGCACTATAACTATTTGCTTTATCATCTTTTTCATTTCATCTGGTTGCAAAGGTCCTTTTCCAATTTGTAGCCTTTGGTAACCATTGTTACACTGTATCACAAACTGTACATGATGTTTCCTCCTTTTAGATTATAGAGTTTGTCAAAACCCATAACTGCCATGATCTCACAAACCTGTCTGCTTCTAATCCCACTTCTGCAATACACCAGATACACCTTTGACCGATCTAATTTTTGCGCTTTCATTTCAAATGAGGCTTCATAGAAATTAAAATGTTTAGCACCTGGTATCGCGCCTTGCTTAAACTCCGCTAATGTTCGAACATCCAGAACCACATGGTCATCTTTTTTTATTAAATCATTGAATTCCCTCCGATCTATGTTTTTGTACTTCATACTTTCAATCTGATTTTTTGAGTTTGAGTGAACTCTAAATGAGGTATAAGAGACAGGGTCATCACATGATGACCCTGAAAACCACTAGATATTTCAAAACACTCAACTAAAACCCTATCAACTACTTGCTATAATGAACGATTCCCAGGTTCAGTACGACGTAACAATTGTTACACAGCCTTAAGTATTTTTTTGATTCAAAAACCTTGTTTAAAGAAAGAATAACATATGAGAAATTCAGAAGAACGCAGCCTTAGAAGAACAGAAAAAGGGACACAATTCAGGCTTGGTTAGAGGATTTCAATAAGGTTACGCGACTGTTCTATCTTTCCTTCGCGCTCAAGTTGTTTCATTAATCTCGAAATAACCACTCTTGAAGTGTCGAGATCCCTAGCTATCTGTTCGTGCGTTTTATTTATCGCATATGAACCGGTAGCTTGTTTGGTGTCAAGCAGGTATTTATATAGACGATCGTCCATGTTTGAAAAAGTAATGCTATCGATAGTGGTCAATAGTTCATCAAATCGGGTCTGATATGAAAGAAAAATAAATCTTCTGAAGGAGGGATATTTTACTATCCATGAGTCAAGATAACCGGCCGGAATCATCCAAAGTTCGGAATCTTGCTCAGCTACCAATCGATATTCTGGTTTTTTACCTTCGAGACAACAGGTAAGCGACATGGCACAGGCTTCGCTTTTCTCAAGATAGTAGAGAAACACCTCATGACCGCTCGGATCACTTCTCAAAACTTTCAATAATCCCTTTAATACAAATGGCACTTCACCTCCTGATGTCTCCGGACTTACCGCCGTGTTGCTTTCTCTAACCTTTTTAAACCTTCCGATAGTCAGAATTTCCCTAATCAGATCCGGTTCAAAACCCAGACTGTGAAGAATGTTATTTGCCAGCTCGTTCATCTTCAACGTTTTACCGCTAAGTAAATCATAACCAAATTACAATTGCTTGATTCATGTCAAATTAAATCATGATGTAGATCATTCGAAACTCATCCGTGTCCGAATAGTTGTTATCATATCATCATGCTCACAGCTATCATTTATCAAATTGTCAACACTCAGGATGATAGAAATACCCCTGGAGCAAATGGGCGGACAATGAACTCGAAGTGGTTTCGAACCAACAGGATCAATTGCGACTGTAAGAGCCGATTACAACAAAAAAAGCTGACAAGGTAGATACCTCAATCAGCTTATTCTCTTTTGGTAGCCCGTAGGGGAATCGAACCCCTGTTACCAGGATGAAAACCTGGCGTCCTAA
>JANQEC010000087.1 GCA_028278585.1 Cyclobacteriaceae bacterium
CATGCTTGATCGTCATGACGATTATGATGCTGTCTTTTCTGCTTTGCAACACCTTAAATACAATAAGCATGAAGTCATACTATTTCATGTAAAAGATCAGAGATACGAAGAGGCTTTCGAATTCGAAAACAGGCCCCATGAGTTTATTGACATGGAAACCGGTGAGCGTGTCAAACTCCAATCCAACCAGATCCGCGAGTATTACCAGGAGAAGATGCTGGCATTCAAAGATGCTTTAAAACTCAAGTGTCTCCAGTATAAAATTGACTTTATTGAAGCTGATATCAGGAAAGGATTTATTCCTATCCTTGAATCCTATCTTGTGAAGCGAAAAAAAATGAGAATTTAGAAAGAGAAAGATCATAACAATGGCAATAAAGATTAGCGAATTAAATACCAGGGCACCGGAAGGAATCGATAAAAGACACGGTAAGAAAGAACTGGAAAGAATGTCATCTGAAATTGCTGCGGAAGTCACAAAGATGTATGCAGGAAACAAATTCAATCTATTGGTTGTACTGCAAGGAATGGATTCCAGTGGCAAGGATGGTGTATCCCGAAATGTATTCAGTAAGGTAAGTCCAACGATGGTCAGCGCCTATTCCTTTAAGAAACCAACAGACCTTGAATTTGATCATGATTTTCTCTGGCGTGTACACTGGCAAAGCCCTGCCAGGGGAACAGTCAGGATATTTGTCAGGTCCCATTACGAAGACATTTTAATACAAAGAGTGCACGGGTGGATAGATGAAGATCGGGTCAATACAAGAATTGCTGCCATAAACGCCTATGAAAAGTTATTGGAAAAAGATAACGACACCATCATTATGAAGTTCTTTCTGAATCTTTCTAAAGACAGACAGAGAGAAAAGCTTATTGAAAGAATTGAAGTACCAAGGAAGAATTACAAACATAATGACGGTGACTGGGAAGAAAGAAAACATTGGGAAAAGTATATGGATGCTTATGAAAACGCACTCAATAAATCCGAAATTCCCTGGATCATTGTTCCTTCAGACCAGCGTTGGTACAGAAATTATTTCGTAGCCAAACATGTTCTTGAAAAATTGAAATCCCTTAATCTTGAATACCCTCTACTTAAAGTAAAACCAAATATTAGCACCGATAATGTCTGAAAAAAAGGTCAGGGTTGATAAATGGTTATGGTCTGTCAGGATATTCAAGTCCCGATCCAAGGCAAGTACAGCATGTAAGAACGGAAAAGTCAGATGTGGCGAACAGATTTTAAAACCATCTTCACTGATTGTACCCGGGCAAATTATCGAGCTAAAAAAAGATGGCTTCAATCTTAGCTACAAGGTGATCAAGCTCATCGAAAAACGCGTATCCTCTCCCCTGGCTGTTGTTTGTTATGAAAATCTTACCCCAGAAGAAGAACTTAACAAATTCAAAGACTGGTTTATTGGTAAAGGACCTAGTGAACAACGTGAACGAGGTACTGGAAGACCAACCAAAAGAGAACGTCGTGAAATTGACAGCTTCAAGGAAGAAATCTACCTTGATGACTGGTTTGATTCAGATTAACAGGATGAATTTTTATGAAAAGGAAGGAGCAACTGAATATTCCTTACTTCCCGCCTGGTAAGTATAAAAGCCCTGCCCTGTTTTTCTTCCCAGGTTACCTGAAGTCACCATATTGACCAATAGCGGGCAAGGTGCGTACTTTGGATTTCCAAATCCTTCATAAAGAACATTCAAAATTGATAAGCACACATCCAGTCCTATAAAATCAGCCAGCTCCAGCGGACCCATTGGATGAGCCATACCCAGTTTCATAACACTGTCGATTTCCTTCACACCTGCCACTCCTTCAAACAATGTATAAATTGCTTCATTGATCATAGGCATCAATATCCTGTTGGCAACAAAACCCGGGTAATCATTTACCTCAACAGGAATTTTGCCCAAAGTCTTTGACATCTCCATGATCTGATTGCAAACTTCATCACTTGTGGAATAT
>JANQEC010000093.1 GCA_028278585.1 Cyclobacteriaceae bacterium
TTTATCGTTGTTCTGGATTGACCGGTAACGCGGCTGATTTCTGATTGATTGAGTTTACTTTTTTTCATGAATGGACACCTGTGTGCATGAATTGAACTGTCCTGTGCATCTTATCAGGATGCTTACTAAAAAGCAAGAGCATATAGGGGTTTAGCCCAAATTAAGAGTGGGTAGATATTCGCTGTACACTGCACACTGCACACACAATTATACAAGATTGCACAGACAAATTTGAACATGTAAATAGCTGCACAGCAATGTTCATATTGAACAGGTTTGTTCATGACTACCCTGAAATTTTGGGAATGAACAGTGCCAAGTGTGTACCTGATTAATGGTCAATTATGTGGACAGTTATACACCTTATATATCAACAGAATAGGAATATCGAACAATCATTATACATGTTCAATGTGCGTCCAATTGGTCAAGGGTGAACAAAGTCCTGGACACTGAATTCTGTGCATAACCTTGTGCAAAACTGGACAATGTAGTATAACAGATTCGTATTTGCTCTTTTTTTAGAGTGAGTACAAGCACGAGAAACAACTCTTGTTTCTTAAACATTCAACCAATTCCCTATTCAGGAGGGCAATACAGCTTTGATAGAGCCAAAATAGAAAAACCACCGCGCCAACGGTGGTTTTCAAAAAGGGAGGGGGAAACCTCTTAAATCGTTAAAAAGATGGTAACTCTCTTGCGAATCGAATGCAAGTCAATTCTGACTCTGCAATGTTTTTTTGCATCCTTATTCACAGGTTTTTGAAAAGCTTGCAAGAGCCAATGGAAAATCTAAGCAACCCACTTATCAATATTCTGCGTACCATGCCATCAGAACTTCAAGCTGAGATAGGGCAGGGAGCTGACCTACCTCAACGATGTTTCTTACAGGCACCGACAGATACAGGAACATTTATTCTTCCGATGAAACAAAGCTTCATGAAAGACCCAAGATTAATGCCCGGCACAAAATGTATGCTGGCTTTACTTGTTGGTTGGGCAGGCAAGGGCAGGGCACTTGAATTGACACAAGCTAGAATAGCCAAACATATTGGAAGATCAGTAAGGCAAGTTTACCGCTATCTTAAGGATGCTGTAAGGGAAGGGTATTTGACCTATAACTACACAAAGAACAGGCTTGGAATGATAACGGGATTGAAAGTCTTTCTGAGCTTCGATCTTTTACGCCACACCTTCAAAAAGCGCAAAAATCAGGCTCGGACTCATGTGTCTGACACTAATCCATTTCATAAAGATTTATATAAAAAAGACATGGAAATCGAGAGCAAACTAGAAAGCTTGAGGCTAGCAATGGGACTACCAGACAGTTAACTTTACCATAAGTCAAATTCTCAGGATTAATTCAAACTCTTTTAACGAGAGTGTTGCGAAGTCTTGCCTAAAAATAAGTTACAAAGTTAACATTGCCGTCCACTAGAAAGGGTTTTCAATGAGTGATCGAAAACACACTCATGGCTATCAATACTCAAAAAGAGAAGAGGGGACTATCGCTATTTTTTGATTTAAGCATGGTCTGATGCGTTTAACCGATTTCATTGCGTAAGTGGTGCGCAAAATTATTAAACCCTATTCAAAAGCCTTTAAAACGGAAAAAATATGATGCAGATGAAAAGAAAAAAGAAGGGCGGACATCCTATAAAAGCCAATTTGCATTAGCCTTTTTAACGGCTACGACCTTGATCAAGGTTCATGTCCTGAGATCGCTTCATTTGTTCTCTAAGCTTATCTCTTTCCTGCTCGTGCTGATACCCATAATCTTTTTCGAACTGTTTAACACCGTCGTTAAAGCCTTGTGTGTATATACTGGGTTCATTCTCAGGAATCTGCATACCCTTTAAAACCTCCGGCATTCGCTCACGGATCATGTAACCATGATTGAAAGCCTTTTTGTATTGTTCTAATTCCTTTTCGTCCTCCATATCTTAAAACGTTTCTTGGGCGTTTTTTTCTAGGTATTCATCAATTGAAAGGCTGTCATACAAAATGATTTTTTTACTTGGCTGAGAGTAGCGTATCTTGCCTTCATCTCTTAAAGCTTGAAGCGTAGTCGTAGACTTAATACGAAGCTTTCTCATGGCCTCTTCACCATCAATCCACCTATCTGTGGGCACAGAATGTTGCTGCCCAAGTCGCTCAACAACCTGTTCTACGAGTGCATAAAACGCATCTTCTTGTAGACATATAACTTCCATATCGTTTCGAAAATACCTTTGCTCTTAAAATTGAGTAATATCAATTACTAAAGCAAGTTTCTTAAACTGAACATTTAAGGTGTTAAGCGCATTGAAAACATACGCAAGCATGCGAATGCCTAGGGGAATTGATAAAAACCGCCCTCAAAGGCTATAAAGCCATTTTTCGAACTTCAGAAAAGCACGCAAGAAACACGCAATAGTAAATAAAAAAAGCAGCTACTTTTTGTAACTGCTTGATAATCAAGGGTGGAAGACCGGACTCGAACCGGCGACCTCCTGAACCACAATCAGGCGTTCTAACCAACTGAACTACAACCACCGTATGATTTCCAATCGCCGAAGCTTTAGCGGAGGCGATTTGGGTCTGCAAAGTTAACAGCAGTTATCAAATCTGCAAGGGATTAATCACGATCAAACGAAAGTCTTTGCCCCAGTATGGAATCATCAATTGTGCCATCGTGATAGGCGAGGTGACCGGACACGAAAGTATGGGTGACAGTAGATTTAAATGTATGTTTATCAAAGGGAGACCAACCACATTTTGCAAGTATGTTTTCCTTGCTCACTTTCCAGGGTTTATCCAGATCCACCAGTACCAAATCGGCAAAATAACCTTCCCGTATATACCCTCTTTCAGCAATGTCAAAACACTGGGCTGGAGCGTGACACATTTTTTCAACAATTCTTTCCAACGAAATTTTTCCTTCGTGATAAAAATCCAACATGGCATTTAATGTATGTTGAACCAAAGGTCCTCCTGCTGGTGCCTTCGTATAAGGATTTTGCTTTTCTTCCAATGTATGTGGAGCATGATCAGTTGCAATTACATCAATTCTGTTATCCAGGAGTGCTTTCCAGATCTGCTTCCTGTCTTCTGCCGTTTTCACGGCAGGATTCCACTTTATAAAAACTCCTTTTTCCTCATAATCAAAATCTGTAAACCAGAGGTGATGAATGCACGCTTCAGAAGTAATTTTCTTTTTACCAAGTGGCTCATTATTAGAAAATAGATTCGTTTCCTTACCAGTAGATATATGCAGAATATGTAGTCTGGTTTGGCTCTTTTTAGCCAACTCTATCGCCCGTGAAGAAGACAGGTAACACGCTTCCTCACTTCGGATTACCGGGTGGAATTTCAGCGGTATATCCTCCCCATAAAGTTCCTTGTAGACGGTCAGATTGGTCTTTATAGTTTCTTCATCTTCACAGTGGGTGGCTATGAGGATAGGAGCATTTCGAAAAATATTTTCAAGTGTTTCAGGGTCATCTACCAGCATGTTGCCGGTTGATGATCCCATGAAGATCTTGATACCACAAACAGACCTGGGATCAGTTTTCAATACCTCCTCGAGGTTATCATTGGTAGAGCCCATGTAAAAAGAAAAATTCGCAAGCGATTTCTCAGCCCCGAGCTGGTATTTTTCTTTAAGAAGTTCCTGTGTGATGGTTTGTGGGTTGACGTTGGGCATTTCCATGTAAGAGGTCACCCCTCCTGCTACAGCAGCACGTGATTCTGAAAAAATATCAGCTTTATGAGTCAACCCCGGCTCTCTGAAATGTACCTGGTCGTCAATAACTCCAGGAAGCAGATAAAGTCCATCAGCATTAATTTCAGTGATGTTTCCTTCCACATTTAAATTACTCCCGATCCGTTCGATTCGTCCATTACGGACATAAACATCACTTGTCGAGATGCTTCCTTCGTTTACGATTTTGGCACTCCTTATCAGGTACATCTTTGGATTAATTTTAGTTGCAATTGAAATATTTCATTTGTTAAGCAGCTGGATTTATCAGGAACAAAAGCTCATTGACCAAACTAAATAATAGTAGTAAATTTTGTTTCAACTCAATATTCAGTTACAAAAATCTATCTAAAAACAAAATACTGAAATAAAATTGCGAATTTGTTAATTTCTATAAAAGTCAGCTTATCATGTTTCTTCTATCCAGAAAAAAGACATATACTTGTATTAGAAAGATAGATGTTATAGTCTTTCTTTCCATAGCTGGTTGAAAAGATCTTGTGGGGCGTATGCCCCACAATGATCAATTTCCCGCCAAATCTTCAGCCTTATCTACTTTAATTTTTTCTTCCCTATTTGCGATTTCCCATCCTGTATGGAAAACTAGCTTTGCGATTTTTTCGATCTTTTCAAAATTGATCTTTTCTATCGTGTCAGTTGGCTTGTGGTAATCCGCATGAACACCATTGAAGTAAAAAATGATTGGGACATTATTTTTTGCAAAATTGTAATGATCAGATCGGTAATAGAATCTGTTAGGATCATTTTCGTCGTTGTAAGTGTAATCAAGCTCCAGGTTGGTGTATGTTTTATTTACATTTTCAGATAGATCATGCAGTTCTTGAGACAATTTGTCAGAGCCAATCAGGTATATGTAATCGGGGTTGCCGTTATGCTTTTCGTCTACACGCCCTACCATATCTATGTTCAGGTTTGCAACAGTATTTTCAAGCGGGAAAACTGGATCAAAATCTGTGTAATACCTCGAACCCAACAATCCTTTTTCTTCACCTGTCACAGTCATGAAAAGAATACTTCTTTTTGGACCCTTGTTTTTCGCAGCCGCACTTGTAAAAGCTTCTGCTAGTTCCAAAACAGTAACTGTGCCAGATCCATCATCATCTGCTCCGTTGTTTATTTCTCCATTAGAAATTCCTATGTGATCATAATGAGCTGTAATTACAATTACCTCTTCCGGTTTTTCTGACCCTTTCAGGAAACCTAGAACATTCTCTGTTTCGGTTGGCTTGTCCAGGTAATCGGCATTGAAAATTACCTGGGCTTTATCTCCGGCTTTCAGTTGATCATACTCTTTGTCGAAGATCCATGCAATTGTCTCCTTCCCTAGAATTACCATTTTGCTTCCTTCATTGTCACGCCCTTCTAATCCCAACCCCGGTCTTTTCATAAAACCGGAAAACCTCCTTAGTGTGGAGGAGAATGTATCATCAGGCTCTATTATTTCAATAAATCCCTTCGCTCCTGCCTCCTTCGCTTTATCAATCCGATCTTGCAAGTTGGTGTATTGATCTACCTTATAGGCAACATAGGAATCTTTATATGATTTGATCATGGCGTCAGCATCATCGGCGATAACTATATTGATATATTCTTCTCCGGCAGTCTCTGCTCTGGAGAAATAGACAAAGTCTTCAAAGACCATTTTTTTCTCATCACCCTTTCTGAAGTAGGAGGTACTGATTTCACTGGAAGTCAAATTAAACTTTTGAAAATACGTATTGTCTACCGGAGCTTCCAGGCCAAGTGACTTAAAATAGTTGGCAATGTACTCGGCAGCCATCTTTTGACCTTTGGTTCCAGTCTCTCTTCCTTCATACTCATCCGATGCAAGTATGGATAAATGCTCCATTAAGTCTTCTGACTTAATGGTTTTTGCATACTTCATTGCTTGCTTGTCCTGAGCGACACTCCCCAATCCAACCAATACTCCAATTAGGTAAATAGTTCTTTTCATGCGTAAATTGATTCATTATTTGAAGCGATAAAACTACAGGTTTTTTGAATTGACCAAACTAATTATTTACAGGAATGGTTAGCTAGAAAACCTTTTAGTCCTGAATGGACTAATGTAAATTAGCGGCCTTAAAAAATATAAACACGTTCCTCCTAATGGAAATCAATCTTAACGATCGAGTGGCTTTTGAAAGTCGCCACAACGGACCTGAAACCGATCACCAGGAAATGCTTAAAACCATAGGTGTTGATACGGTGGATCAATTGATAGATGAAGCCATACCATCTGCAATTCGACAGAAAAAGGATCTTGAGCTCCCTAAAGCATTGAACGAATACGAATACCTTAAAAGCATTAAAAAGACTGCTGCAAGAAACAAAGTTTATAAATCGTTTATCGGCCAGGGGTATTATAGTTCGGTTGTTCCAACAGTAATTCAACGAAACATCCTGGAGAATCCCGGATGGTATACTGCATATACACCTTATCAGGCAGAAATAGCTCAGGGAAGGTTGGAAGCCCTGATAAATTTTCAAACCATGGTCATTGATTTGACTGGTATGGAGATAGCTAATGCCTCTTTATTAGATGAAGCCACAGCGGCAGCAGAAGCTATGGCTATGTTACATGGATCCAGAAAGGGGGATAAGAAAACAGCAAATAAGTTTCTCGTGGACACGGAAGTATTTCCACAAACGATCGAGGTACTGAAGACAAGAGCTGTCCCTTTTGGAATTGAATTATCTGTTGTTGATTTATCAACTTCAGACATTACTGCAGAAGATGTGTTTGGAATTCTGTTCCAATATCCGAATAACTCTGGAGCTATAGAAGATTGGTCATCTATTGTTGCAGCCGCAAAGGAGAACAATGTGTTTACTGCATGTGCTTCAGATCTTCTCGCACTGGTGCTTTTGACTGCACCTGGCGATTGGGGAACCGATGTAGTGGTCGGAACTTCTCAGCGTTTCGGAATACCGATGGGTTATGGAGGACCTCATGCTGCATTTTTTGCGACAAAAGAAGATTTTAAACGAGCCATCCCGGGAAGGATCATTGGAGCGTCCAAAGATGCGCATGGTAACGATGCTTATCGAATGGCCCTTCAAACACGTGAGCAACACATCAAGCGTGAGCGAGCAACATCCAATATATGTACGGCACAGGTATTACTGGCGGTGATGGCCTCCATGTATGCTGTTTATCATGGTGCGAAGGGACTAAAACGTATTGCACTTCGAACACATGGTTTGACCAGAGAAGTATCAAAGGCACTGTCCGCTTTAGGATTTGAAAATAGAAACGAAGTTTTCTTTGATACCCTTAGAATTGACCTGGATGATTCGCAGGTTAACAAACTGAAGGAATTGAGTAATAAAGAGAATATCAATTTCAGGTACTTCAGTGACGGTATAGGCATTTCTTTTGATGAATCGCACACTGTAGATGATGCCAATGAAGTTGTTGGACTTTTTGCTCAGCTAGCCGGAGCTACCTCAGCTTCTATAAAGGAGCATTCAGCAGCTGATTTTCCTGGATCACTTGACAGAAAGACTGACTTTTTAACACATCCGGTTTTCAACCACTTTCACTCAGAGCATGAATTGCTCAGGTATATGAAGCGCCTGGAAAATAAGGATCTTTCTTTGGTTCATTCCATGATCTCTCTTGGGTCTTGTACCATGAAGCTAAATGCAACCACAGAAATGGTCCCTGTCACATGGCCTGAATTTGGGAATATTCATCCATTCGCACCCAAAGATCAGGCGGAAGGATACCAAATCATGATTTCTGAATTGCATGATTGGCTGGTGGAAATTACTGGCTTTCATTCAATCTCTTTTCAACCAAATTCTGGAGCACAGGGAGAATATGCTGGCTTAATGGTGATTAAATCATACCTGGAAGGGTCAGATCAGCCGAATCGTACTGTTGCACTTATTCCTTCGTCCGCACATGGAACCAACCCCGCAAGTGCCGTCATGGCGGGAATGAAAGTAGTTATTGTAAAGTGCGATGAGAACGGAAATATTGATGTGGCCGACTTGAAGGCTAAGGCAGAAGAGAATTCTGAAACGTTGGCCGCTCTTATGGTTACGTATCCATCAACGCATGGAGTTTTTGAAGAATCGATCAGTGAGATCTGTGAGATCATCCATCAGAATGGTGGTCAGGTTTACATGGATGGAGCTAATATGAATGCCCAGGTAGGGCTAACATCTCCCGGAATTATTGGAGCTGATGTCTGCCACCTCAACCTGCACAAAACATTTTGTATTCCACATGGAGGAGGAGGCCCGGGCATGGGACCAATAGGAGTTGCGGAGCATCTTACGCCATACCTTCCGGGACACATCATTGAAGAAAATAATAATCCATCTATTGCAGCAGCGCCGTTTTCCAGTGCAAGTATCTTGCCTATATCTCACGCATACATTGCGATGATGGGTGCCAGTGGGTTGACCAATGCAACTAAGCTGGCCATACTTAATGCTAACTATATAGCTGCCAAATTGAAGGATCACTATCCTGTCCTTTATACGAATGAGAAAGGAAAAAATGCACATGAGTTAATCATAGATTGTCGTGAATTCAAAAAGGCCGGTATCGAGGTAGAAGATATTGCGAAGCGTTTGATCGACTATGGGTTCCACGCTCCTACGGTTTCATTTCCCGTTCCAGGCACAATGATGATCGAGCCGACTGAAAGTGAAGTCAAAGAAGAACTTGATCGCTTTTGTGAAGCAATGATCTCAATCCGTGCTGAAGTTCAACAGGTCATAGATGGAATTATGGATGCTGAAAACAACCCACTTAAAAATGCACCTCATTCTTACAAAACACTTGTTGCGGATGAATGGGATTATCCATATTCCAGGGAGGTTGCGGCCTTTCCTGCGAGTTATGTGAGAGAGAATAAATTCTGGCCGTCTGTAAGTCGGGTTGATAATGCTTATGGAGATAGAAACCTTGTATGCAGTTGTCTACCTGTTGATGTATATGAAGAGGTCGAAGGTTAGACTTTTAGTTATCCAGACTCTTTACCCCTTCTTTTGAGATAATTAGTGTGAGATTTTTCTTTGCATCACTTTTTCCATATTCAATGTTAATTTTCAGTGCACCTGCCAGCCTTACTGAGCTCATGATTTGCGGACTGTAAAACTCACCTACTTCATACAAGTGAGGCGATTTCATATCGCTATAGTTAACAACTCCTATAACATAATTGACAAGTGGAAAACCATTTAACTCTTTGTTTTCAGAGCTAACTCTTCTAAACAAGTTTACCTTGAAACCATTGGTGTGGTATTGTTTAAAATCATCAATTGAATTCAAAATTTCAATTTGATCGAGATTGTTTAGTCTTTTAACCTTGGGCTCCTGGACGGAGGAGAGATTTATCAAAAGCAAGAATGATAGCAGGTTCATAGCGATTAGTGAGTGAGTTAGCTGGTACGAAAGTAAGGAAATTGATAGATTCAATTACAAATTACGGCCTCAAAGGATCCTTCAACAGTGTTCTCATCATCGAGCTGTGCTTGAAGATATCCAAAGACACGAAGGTTGTCGATATCAAAAATCTCAAGAAAACCACTTGTTGCAATAGCGGAGCTTCCATCGGACCAATTGAAGCGGGCAGACTCTGTGGTAATGGGAAGAGGAATTGAAAAACTACCTCTTTGTAATGGCATTATCAGTGAAATGTGACTGTTTGAAGTACTTGGGACAGCGCAGGGGTCTTGCGCATTTTCTCGTGTTGACAGAAACCTGATTTGATATTTAAGATCTGATGAGTAAAGGTAGGCGTTTGCAAATTTTAATTCCCAGGCCTGGCCCTCAACCTGACCAAGCAGGACCTGATCGGGAAGTTGAATTTCGCTTTCTCCACAATCTGTAAGAATGAGTAACCCAAGTAACAATAAAAAAAAGGAAGTCACTTTCATCTTGATAAAGATAAATCTACTTCCCCTGAACGGTTATTTCTCTTTGGAATTATCCTTTTCTCAGATAAATGTTTCCACTAATTGTTTTGAACCATAATTTCGGACCGCCATTGCTTATTCTTCCGCGAATATTTTGACCAACAATCTGTCGTAAACCGTCTTTGCCGTAAGGAAATTCAATGTCCAAATCGCTAAATACTTCCCCTGAAATGGTCTTGGCTCTAAAATCAAGTCCCAAATTGGAAGGAACTGTGATATCAATCGCACCGGAAATTGTTTCAAGGCTCATTGATGTGCCATAGTATTCAAACTCATAATCGCCGGAGATTGTATTTGCATCAACCTCCATTTCTTTGGGAAGGTAGACGGTATAATTGATGGTTGATTCCCAATTGCGGTTGCGGTTCCATTCCTTTCTTCCGACTTTTTCCCACATGTCTTCATCCATTTCAATATAGACGGTTGAAGAAGACCTGGAAGATGATAGTGTAAAAATGTCATTATGTCTACCATCGTTAATCTCCACATCAACTTCTACTAAAACTTCATTTTTGTTCCATGTTTTAAAAATAATGTCGTCGGCAAAAGTGAATTCGAGATTAAGTTTAGATTGACCTGATAACTCTACTAATTCAGTCACTTTCTTTGATTGTGCGGACAATCCTAAGGTTGCCAGGCACATGAGTGTAATTAATGCTTTCATGATGATTAATTAGCTTTTCTTACATAAATGTCTCCGCTAATAGTCTTAAGCGAAACTTGTACTCCCCCTCCGTTGAGTGTTCCGGTTG
>JANQEC010000123.1 GCA_028278585.1 Cyclobacteriaceae bacterium
CGCTGGCAGGCGACCCGGCTTGCAGCCGGAGGGTAAGCGGCGCGACTTTTGTAGAATGGTTACGAGCAAAAATTGTTCAGGGGCAGAGTCGCCCCGGCAGCTAAGCCACCCGTTAGCCAGAAGGCCAAATAATATTCTGGATGCCCAAACCTTAAGACATTCCACAATCGCGTATAGGAAACATTTTGGAATTTGGTACCCTTATCCCCTTATATTTCTTGTCAATGTGCTGTCTTATTATCACACCATTGGCTGGGATCGTGTTGTTAATATTCATTCGTTTCTCCGTACGCGATGTTACCCTCTCAAAGTACATTCTTACGACTGTTCTTACAATATGTCTTATCTGGTTCATATTTCCATTTGGTCAACTCCTTTACGCTTCAATTAAAATTTGTCGTGAGTGCCCGGAGTCAACTTTCCATATCACAAAAGAGATCCTTGCTTCAACATTGGGATACGCTGGGTATCTTGCTCTGCTTCCTGGCACTGCATCTGGCTTTGCTTTTGCGTTCCTAGTAGTTACACCAATAGCATTCCTATTTCGTAAGATCCGAAAAAGAAAAGAAGATGGAACTGTATCAAGCTGAAATATAGAATGGGAAGCAATAAGAAGATCGAGTTGCTAAGCAATAAGTTCTACAATCTATGTGTTATCTTTGTAATATCAAAAGAAGAAGTTCCTTCTGGCTAACCCAGCATGCAGCAGACCGGGCTGACGCCCGAGGGTAACCCCGACACAGGGGTGTCGGGACGGGCGATGGTCGCAAGAGATCGCTCCCTCGCCCAGGCGGCGCGATTTTATTACGATTAGTTACGGGCAAAGAATGTTCAAGGCTAAAGCCGCCCCGGTCAGGTCACGCAAACGTTGTGCGGCAAACAATAATTATGGTTTCTAAAAGCAACGATTTCGGTCACAGTCAAAACTACTACAGATTGATTGGGCATACTTTCTTTGTGAAGATTTTAGAGAATCAAAGATTGCTTCATAATCCTTTGAGTGAACAAGCTATTCAGGCGTACAAATCGGGGCAAACTCCCGAACCTCAAATTTCCCAAGAATTAGCCTATCATAGCGCTGTTTTTCATTATTCAAGTAATTTAGTACATTCTTTGGAAAGGCTGGAAGAAGTTCCAATATTTTTAAGGCGTTTTCCATCATCAAAGTATTTTTCTGAGAATGGAGTTACTTTGCATAAATGGGTCAGTTACCATTATTCGAATTATGTTGTTGTGTATGTAAGTTTATATGATATTGCGTTATTGCTTACAAATTCTGTGTTTATGTTGGGAATAAATCCGAGATATTGTAATGAAAAGGAGGTCGCGAAGCATAAATTGGTTAGGAATACAAGCGTAAAAACGACTTTGGATGGACTAAACGATACAATTCAGAAGTATCGCGATACTCGTCATTCGTTTGTTCATAGAGGGCGTTTACCAAACCTTGATATGCTTGATGAACTAGAAGATCGTCGTTTTTTACACGAATCTATGAATGAATTTGGGATTGAAGATCAAGAGTCGGTAAATCCTTTGATGCATCCTCGCGTAATCAAAGATTTGTATAAAAGCGAGAAGCGAAAAATGATAAAGCAAATTGAAGAAGAAGTTGGAAAACTTACTGCTATTTTAGAAGAGTTTTTCGATTCACTACAACCTTGTTATGAAAAATTCTCAGTTTTCGTATCTAATCTTGAGAGTGAGTAAATGCCGCACAACCCCAATTGCACCTGACAGGGGGTACGCGGGCGAAAAATTGGAATTAGGCGGCTCTTGGAGTTTTCGGAAGCCGGGTGAAGTGCCAAATCCCCCGGCACGTGAAGCCCCCGTCAGGCGAATAATAAATTTTCAAATACCCGAAAATTATTGGTAATCTTCAAGTGAAAATTGTATAGATTCTAATAAAGGAGGATGATATGGAAGTTTTGGCACTATTAGGACAATTTTTGTTAGGTGTAGGTGTTCTGCTTTTGGGCGTTGCTGCATTGTGGTTTGTAACGGTATACAGCGAGAAGAATAAATAATTACTATAACTCGTTGACAAGCAAAATTAGCGCCGAACGCGAAATAAAATAAATAGGAAGATGAAAGGATAGATCAATGCTGATACCAATCCTTGTGAGTTCAGTATTCATTCTTGGAGTGGTCATTCTTTGTTTTGCTAAGCCGAATGCAGGACGGATAGTTCTGGGTATATTTTTTCTTGTAATGGCTATCGGAGTCAATGGATCTTTCACTTTTACAAATCCACAAGGCTATGTAGATTACGCTAGCGGGGCACTTATACCGTTTTATCGTGACTTAGCATTGGCTGTTGTCAACTTGAATGTTGTACTATTTGGATTGTTGTTGATTGTATTTGAAATAGCAATGGGTTTACTGCTATTGCACAAGGGAAACAGCGTAAGAGTTGGATTGTTTGGGACGATAGTATTTTTGATTGGAATAGCACCATTAAGTTTTCTTCAAATCCCTTGGTTGGGATTGATTATTGGCGAAGTGTATTTGCTTACCAAAGAATTTGATACATCAATCTTAGAGACCATCTATTCAAAATTCAACCAGTCAATAACAAGAAGATCTGGTTAGGAATAATTCGCCTAACCCCGCTTGCAGGGGATACGGCTGCGCCGTGGAGTAAGCAGCGCGATAAGCCAGAAAATCGTATAAGATAGAGTTAGACGGAAAGCTAAGACGCCGGGTCGCGAGGTTGAATTGAGACCAATGGTTTTAGGCAGCAGTGTTCTGGGTCCGCGTCGCCGGGCGCCTAAAGCCTCCGTTAGGCAGCCAAACAAATGTAAACGAAAAAAGAAATGAAGATGACTGAAATGATCGAAAAGATTGCCGAAAAGGATTTCAATATCGATGAATTTGTGCAATTGGCGATCAACGATGAAAATGCAAGAAACGAGATCGTAAATCAGATGCTGACGAACACTGCTATCATGGTCTACTATCATTGCTACTATGTGGTTGAGAAAGCTAGCCAGAAACAACCTGCGATGTTTTATCCATATTGGGATGAAATTACCCCATTGCTTGATCACGAAAACTCATACCATCGAGATTTTGCGGTCGAAATCATTGGCAACTTGACCAAGGTTGATCAAGAGAACCGCTTTGCTCAAATTGAAGAGGATTATTTCAGTATCGTCAATGATGAGAAATTCATGACGGGACATTGTTGTGTGAAAAACTTGCTGAAGATTTATCGGCATAAGCCTGCCCAACGGAAACGTATCCTGGAAACCTTATTGGATATCGATAACCGCTGTGACTACACTGAGAAACAGAAAGCGGTGCTCAAGGCAGATGTATTAGCAATATTCGATACGGTTTATGATGAAGTCCATGAGCCAGAAGAAATCAACACATTCATTCGAGGGGAAGTCAATAGTATCAGTCCGAAAACCCGAATGAAAGCCAAAGAACTGGTCAAGAAGTACAGCTTGTAAAAAGTGGTTTGTGGTTTGATCGGAGCTTATTTCAAGATGTGAGAATGGCTGCCTAACCCAAGTAGCACGTGAACAAACCGTTAGTTGCCCAAAATAATGGGGAAAAAGAAAATCATCATTGATATAATGGAGCTAAAGGAAAAGAAAAAGATCTAAAACGACTTGGAGGGCGAGATGGCGGAGATCTTCATAAGTTATTCACGTCAAAATGTTGAATTCGTGGACAAACTTGTGGGGGAAATTGAGAAGCGAGGGCAAAGCATTTGGGTCGATCGCGATGATATTCGGGGAGGAACAGCCTGGCGGTCGGCAATTTCAGAAGCAATTCGAGCTTGTGAAATCTTCATAATCGTGCTTTCTGATAAATCCATATTATCTGAAAATGTGACGAAAGAACTGGCTTTGGCCGATAAGCATAAGAAAGCCATTGTTCCAGTTTGTTTTCAACAATGTGATATTCCACCAAATATGGAATATCAACTGGCGGGACTGCAGATAATTGATTTTGTTGAACAGTCATTTTCAGCAGGGTTAGAAGAGTTGTTGTTTGCATTGCATGTGCATTCGAAGTCTGAAATACAAAATCAAGAAGAACAATCGAAGATAGCAGGATTATCACAACTTACACCGAATCGCGAACAGAGATTGAAATTGATGAGAATAATCGGAATAGTCGGATTGGTGATAGGAATTGTTTTAATGGTGATTTATATTACGATTGGAAATAGGGCTGAAAGCGATCTGTCAGGGTTATATCATATTAGGGGCATCGATTTTGATTGTAAAGAATATGGCGGAGAAGCAACCATAACAAAATCAGGAAAGGGGTATAGGATTGAAGGAAGAACTCGAGGATCAGATGCAATCTCGCGATCCACAGGGGGTGGAACTGGTGAGTTGAAGGGAAACGTTTTTACGATCACTTGGGATAATGAAGCAGGAGAAACAATCTACAGCTTGAAATCAGATGGATCACTTGTTGTTTTGTGGTTATATGGTGCGACAGATTGTGAACCAGGAGAAACGTGGACACCACAATAGATGAAATACGAAAAGGTACTTGGTGAACAAGATGCAAGGCAACTAACCCTGCATCAAGCGGAAAAACAATCATCTCAGTATCGTTTTCAAATTACCATTGTGAAGGAAGTGTATGGAAGAGTTGAAACTTGATGATTTTCCTTTAAAAACATATGATAAGGTTCGATACGCTGATACTGATCGGCAGGGACATGCAAACAATGCAGCCTTTTCAGTATTTTTGGAAACAGGCAGGGTTGAAGTACTTTATAATCCAAAACTTGCCATTCTTTCTGAGGGATCAAGTTTTGTCATTGTTTCACTACAATTAGAACTACTAAAGGAAATTACTTGGCCTGGTCAAGTCGATATTGGGACTGGGATATTGAAGGTTGGGAATAGCTCGATTAGGTTTTATCAAAAGCTTTTTCAAAACGAGAAATGCGTGGCCAATGCAGAAACAGTTATTGTTCAAGTCGATGATTGTACTGGGCGGGGTTCACCACTGACCGACAATGCAAAGAAAACTTTGGGCGGTTGGTTAATGAGTGAAGCTGATTAGTAAAGCAGAGCTACAAAAAATGCTCACCGTGCAAATTGGAAATAGCACGGAAGTCGAGAGAAATCGTGTCGAGATAGAGATTTCAAAAACTCAAAATCCACTCACGAAATCAGCGGGTGGTTGGGACCCATTGGGCGTCGATTAGCACCGCCCGC
The DNA here is from genome assembly GCA_028278585.1 of Cyclobacteriaceae bacterium. Lineage (GTDB taxonomy): Bacteria > Bacteroidota > Bacteroidia > Cytophagales > Cyclobacteriaceae > Ekhidna. The sequence continues at coordinate 5,196 of JANQEC010000123.1, forward strand.
ACCACACGCCGCCAGCGGTAGGCATCGAGCTGTTCGTCATAGCCCTGGCAGGTGATCAACGTCAGCCAGGGGGTATCCTCGTGTCGGATGATGCGGTTGTCAACTGGATGGTAGAGATGGGATTCCCGCACTTCAAAGGTGTATATGGAGCCGAAGCTCTCGACGATCACTCGGTCACCCCACCGCAGGTGCCTCAATCCTATGAATGGCCCCGGCAGCCCGTCGGGTAGGTACACATGCGCTGTGATCACCGAGTTGCCATCCCAACCAGGGAAGGCGGTGCCATGCAGGTAACCCACCTGGTCCCAGAGCCAGGTGACA
>JANQEC010000137.1 GCA_028278585.1 Cyclobacteriaceae bacterium
TCTCTGTGTCCTGCCATAGCAATACGCCCGTTTGCCAGTTTGAATTGCGCGTTATTCCCAGGACGAGCAAAGGCAATGCGCTCAGGGAATGCATGGGTCAGCAATAACCCACTTTCATAAGGGTCAAAAGCATCATTCTCTGGTTCCTCCTCAAACAATTGACGATATGACGCAGCAATCTTTTCAATTCTGTCAAAACGGCCTCCTTTTCTGTTTTCTCTCCGATGGGTTCGTAAAGCTTCAATTCGGACATTGATGTCAATTCCAACCTCTCGGCCTAAAGGATCTCTTTCTTCTAAAAGTGCTGCTATATCAGCTGCTAGTGCAACAAGATCTTCTTCCTCAGCCATTAACAGCATATGGGCAAGTCGTGGATGACATGGCAACTGGTGCATGTTTTTTCCATGCTCAGTTATTTTACCGTTTTCCAGTGCTTCCAACTGATGCAAAGTTTCCACGGCTGCCATCCAGGATCCTTTTGGTGGTGGAGTCATCCATGTCAACTGATTTGGATCTATAATTCCCCATTTTGCCAGATCCAGGGCTAAAAAAGAAAGATCAGCTTCAGCTATCTCAGGGGTTATGTGCTCAGCCATTCTGTTTTCAGTTGCTTTTGACCACATCCTGTAACAAACACCTGGTCCTAACCGCCCAGCACGGCCTGCACGTTGATCGGCAGAATCTTTGGAAATTTCAACCGTTACCAACCGTGACAACCCTGATCGTGGATCCCATTTGGAGGTCCTCCCGAAGCCTGTATCCACCACAATATGAATACCCTCGATAGTTAAGCTTGTTTCTGCAATTGATGTTGCTAGTACGATTTTTCTTTTTCCTTCTTTATTGGGAAGAATCGCTGATTTCTGTTTTCCATAAGGAAGCTGACCATATAGTGGATGAATGACATATCCTTTCAGTGACCGTCTCAGTATTTCCTCGCATTTAGTAATCTCTCCTTGTCCGGGAAAAAAAGCCAGCACATCGCCTTCATGCTTCTTAACTGCTTGTTGGATAGTTCGAGCAGTCATTTCTGGCAGCAACGTTTGATCATTCTCTCCAACATGAATTATCTCAACCGGGTATTGACGGCCTTCGCTTGATACCACCGGAGCTTTTAGGGTCCGGGTTAGCTCAGGCATATTTAAAGTAGCAGACATCACCATAATCCTTAGGTCTGAACGAAGAACCTGCTGTGATTCTCTACATAGCGCTAAAGCAACATCTGCATGGATGCTACGCTCATGGAACTCATCAAAAATAACTATCCCGATTCCTTCTAATGAATTGTCGGAGTGCAACATTCTGGTAAGAATACCTTCTGTTACTACTTCAATTTCTGTCTTTTCACTAACCCGCGTCTCGAACCGGATGCGATAACCGACCGTCTCACCTACTGATTCACCCAGAAGTTCGGCCATCCGCATGGCGATCGATCTGGCTGCCAACCTTCGAGGTTCTAACATAACAATCTTCTTTCCTTCGAGCCATTTTGAATTTAGCAGCGCCAATGGCAAAACCGTGCTTTTTCCTGCACCAGCTGGAGCATGTACGATCAAGGTGGTTTCGCTCTTGAGATTGGCATTTACTTCATCAAGAATTTCAGTGATCGGCAGATCGACGTCTTTTGGATTGAAGGGCAATTGTGGTTAGAGGTTTTCTACTACCGCGAATTTAGGGAGAATAGATAGTTGTGTGAAATATTCGTTAAACAACTACTTTTCTATAACTGGCAATGGAAAATCCAGGCGAACTCGAAAAAAATGTTTCAATATTTTGTCTAGTCAGTAAAACTTAAAATCGTCAACTCCAAAAAATATCATTATGGGACAAAAAGGAGATAAACATACACCGGAGGCTCAGTTTTCTTGCGAAGCATTTATTGAGAAGTTAAGTACGATAAAAGAAATTACTTCTAAAAAAATGTTTGGCGGTCACGGTATTTTCCATAAGGGAAAGATGTTCGGGATCATTGATTCGAAAGGTCAGGCATATTTAAAAACCGACAAAAGCACTGCTACTTTGTACATTGAAAAAGGATCTGTCCCACATGGTAAGATGCCCTATCATTCCGTTCCTGATTCTTTGTTAGCTGACAGTGCTCAGCTGGTTGAATATGCAAAAAAATCTATCGCTCTGGTGAAATAAAAAAGCCTCTATAATGAGGCTTTCTTGTTTAACATTTTATGGGATCTCTTTATGAGGCTTCTTCATCAGTAGGTGAATTCCAATATGAAATGTTTGGCTCACCCAGAACTCCAGCCTCCATCATTTTTTGTTGCAGATCCTCAGAGCCCATTGCTTCCTTGGCTGCATCCAAATCGCTGGTTGAAAACATAAGGTAAACCATATTCGGATTATCCGGGCTCGTACCCATGGCTTCAAACTTAAAGCCCTTATCAGCTCGCCATTCCGCATGACTATCAAAATCAGTTTTCCAGGCATCAAAATCAGCAACTTCATGGCTGATCGCTATTACATACGGCAGGGCTGGTTCATCATCTACCGCCTGTACATCATAATAGACTACATTAATTTCTCCAACTACTCCAACACTGTCAGTCATGTTTTTGAACTCCTCAGCGCCAAAAAATTCCCTGGCTGTCTCATGATTTTCGGTCCATTCAAAAACGGCTAGCCTGTTGGCATTCTCATTTCCGGTAAGAACAACAATGCGGCCTTCTGGATCAGAAAGTGCCTCGTATGCGGTGGTCCAGGCGGCTACATCTTCAACATCATGAAAAACACCAACAGATGTTTTCATGGAATACTTAGGTTCAGCCTTTTCTGTAGCGGCTGTTTCCTCACTAGAGGTTTCACTGGAAGTAGATCCCCCACACGAGATTAGAAAGATGCCAAAGGCAACCGCCATTAGCAGTGTGTTTAGTTTTTTCATGGTTATGGTTTTTGGTTCGGTTACATACGTAATACAAGTAATTTTTTTCTATTATCCAAATAATCCAAAATATCATTCTGTCGAATGTAAATTTTACAACAAAAAATTTGAATATTTCAGCACAGAAGGAATAATGAGTGGATAACTAAATCAAAATCTATTTTTGAGCATGATCTTCGATAGAATTGCTCCTAAATCAGAATTAAACCGAACAATTAAAGAATTTTGGGTGTATGAAAATCATAACAGCACCTCAGAAGTTCAAAAAATAATTCCGGATGGCTTTAGTGAGATTATTGTTCACTACGGTGATTCCTATCAAATAAACCTAACTGGCACATGGGAACTTCAGTCGAGACATTTGTTCTCCAGTCAAATCAGCAAATTTTTTCACCTGAAAAATACAGGGACTTCTGGCATGATTGGGATGAAATTATTTCCTGAAGCTGGTTATGAGCTTTTCAACGTCGATATGTCTGGTTATACAGATCGCGTGATAAGTCTTGATGAATTGATGACAGATGTTTCATCGTTCTCCAGATTGATTTCAAAAGAATGCTCAACTGAAGAGCGCATAAGCGTTCTTGAAGATTGGGTAGAAAATGTGAGAAACTCTGAATCGGACAATATCAAGAAAGTTAGAAATACAACTGATCTGATCTTTGAATCAAATGGCATGATCGATATACAGGCTTTATCAGAAGCTGTTGAGATAAGCACCCGCCAACTAGAGCGTCTTTTTAAGCGAACAATTGGAACAACGATCAAATTTTTCTCGCGGATTATACGGTTCAACTACATCTTCCAGTTGATGAAAAACAAAGAGTTATCCTGGATCCAGGTTGCATTAAAATCCGGTTACTTTGATCAATCCCATTTTATTAAAAATTTTAAGGAATTCACAGGAGAAGAACCTACAAATTACGGATTTGATGAACAGACATTGGCGAACTTTTTCCTTAAAAAGTGAGCTGTCGTTTTTTTACTATACATCAATCCACAGGCATTTTAATCTTACCAGAAAAAGTATGATGCGATTACTACTTCTAATTCTTGTATTATCTTCTTGTGGGTTGAAGACTCAGGAATCGAAAGAACTTGATTGGTTAATAGGAAAATGGGAAAGAGAAAATGTGAAACAAGGACAGACTGCATTTGAAGTTTGGAAATGGGACGATACGCAAGGTCTTTCAGGCATGGGTGTTACCATTCAAGGATCCGATACAGTGTTCGTGGAAACACTAAGCATTGCGGAAAAAGACGGAGGTCTCTTTTATGTGGCAAATGTCAGCAGCAATGCTTCTCCAACTTTTTTCAAAATCACTTCTTACAGCAAATCAGGGTTTGAATCAGAAAATCCGGGACATGATTTTCCCAAGAAAATAGCCTATACATTAGATGGAGACATGCTTACAGCTACGATCTCCGGTGATGGAAAAGAAATCCCGTTTTTATTCAAGCGGGTGATTGAATGACTTTGTCAGGCTAGAAACACTCCTATATGTAGCACCTGTCTACCTTTGCGCTCTTATAAAAATCCTCTTCTTGGAAAAACCAGATATAAGGGTCATAATCCCAGCTTTTAATGAGCAAAATGCCGTAGGACTTGTCATTGACGAAATTCCCAAAGATTGGGTTTCTGAGATCATTGTGGTCGATAATGGGTCAACAGATGATACATTTTTACAAGCTGAATCAAAGGGAGCAACCGCTTTGAAAGAGCCAATTCGAGGTTATGGAAATGCGTGTTTGCGGGGCATGAAGCATATTGCACATTCTCCTTCCCAACCAGACATTGTTGTATTTCTTGATGGCGATCATTCTGACTACCCCGAGCAGCTGATCGAGTTGGTTCAGCCCATTTTGGACAACAAAGCTGACTTAACCATAGGTTCGAGAGCCCTTGGAATTAAGGAAAAGGGATCGATGACGCCACAACAAATTTTTGGTAATTGGCTGGCTACGACTCTTATTAAACTATTTTATGGTGTCAAATTCACTGACTTAGGGCCATTTAGGGCCATCAAATATGATAGCCTCATGACAATTGGTATGCAGGATCGCACTTATGGGTGGACGGTAGAGATGCAATTAAAGGCAGCTAAGTTAAATTTGCTAACACTCGATGTTCCTGTAAATTATCGCCAAAGAATTGGTGTTTCAAAAGTGAGCGGCACAATCAAGGGCACATTGGGTGCAGGTTATAAAATCATATATACGATCTTCAAATATTTGTACTAGTGGAGTGGTTAATAATTAGCATATACGGGCTCACATTGATGATCATTTGTCTTTTCAGCCTCGGCCAATTCAACCTTGCCTGGCATTATTTGAAAGCCAAAAAGATCTGCGAAGATGAACTTGTTGAATTGTCGGATCATCCTATTGTTACTATACAGCTTCCTATTTTTAATGAGAAGTACGTTGTAGAACGTTTGATTGACTCCGTAGCTTCAATCAATTATCCCAAAGATAAATTAGAGATCCAGGTGCTTGACGACTCAACGGATGAGACATTGGATATTGTGGCTGCAAAAGTGGCACATTACAAAAACCTTGGATTGGACATTTCACATATTAGACGTCCGCATAGAGTGGGTTTTAAGGCTGGTGCCCTACAATATGGAATGATGAAAGCAAAAGGTGAATTCATGGCCATCTTCGATGCGGATTTCGTTCCCAAATCCGACTTTTTGTTAAAAACACTTCCCCGATTCAAAAGTGAAAAAGTTGGAATGGTGCAAACCAAGTGGACCCATTTGAATACGGATTATGGTGCACTGACAAAAATTCAGGCCTTTTGGCTAAATGCGCATTTCACAGTGGAGCAAAAAGGACGTGAGCATGCCGGCAGCTTTATCAACTTTAATGGAACCGCAGGTGTTTGGAGAAAAGCGTGTATTGAAGATGCTGGTGGCTGGCAACACGATACATTAACTGAGGACCTTGACCTAAGCTACCGAGCTCAACTGAAGGGCTGGAAGTTTGTGTATAGAGAAGAGGTAGAATCACCTGCAGAACTTCCGGTTCTAATCCCGGCAGTGAAATCTCAACAGTACAGATGGAACAAAGGAGCGGCAGAAACTGCCAGAAAAACTTTGCGAAAAGTTCTCAGTTCAAATATTCCTGCCATTCATAAGATGAGAGCCGTTTTTCATTTATTGAACAGTTCGGTTTTTCTCCTCCTTTTGATTGCTGCTGTTCTTTCAATCCCGATGCTTTATATCAAAGAATACAATCCCAATCTCAGCTTGATCTTTGACTTTGGAAGTATCTTTCTGGTTGGTTTTTTGGCCATGGGATTCTTCTATTGGGTTTCAGCAAAGGCAACGCATCCGGAGTATACATTCAAATACTTTATGTTCAACTTTCCAATATTTCTCGCTTTCTCGATGGGAATGGCACTGCATAATTCAATTGCAGTCGTAGAAGGTTATCTTGGAATCAAAACACCATTTGTTCGAACCCCAAAATTCAACGTGAAATCCAAGGGTGACAGCTGGAAAGGAAACATCTACTTGAAAAAAGTATTCACCCCGGTAACGTTAATGGAAGGCATTTTGGCAATGTATTTTGTCTACGGAATTTTTTCAGGTTTAAAACTGGAAGATTATGGATTGTTACTGTTTCACCTGATGTTGGCCATAGGTTTTACCTACGTGTTTCTGCTCTCTGTGAAACCAATCAGACATGCGTAAGAAGCATCCTTTTGGATTCTACAGCTTCCTGTTCATTATTTCATTGTCAATCTTTTCGATTGGAAATCTCCTGGAGAGAGACCAGTCCTTCCTTTTGCTGACAGCATATATTAGTGCCTTTGTTTCCTATCTGTTTCTTCAAAGAGAAAAAGAAGCTTTCAAACTCTTTTTGGGGGTCGGTATCTTCCTTCGGTTACTATTATTTTTTTCACTTCCCTCGCTTTCGGATGATGTTTACCGATTTATTTGGGACGGAACACTGCTGATGAATGGTATTCATCCGTTTGAAAATCTGCCAGGATATTATCTGGACAAAAACATTTCAGGAATCTCACAAACGCTATTTGACAAACTCAATTCTCAGGAATATTTTACGATCTACCCACCTATCAATCAATTGGTGTTCTGGCTTAGTGTATCAATAGGTGATGGAAATTGGCTCATGTCAACCAATGTTATTCGCGTCATCCTGCTGGCCGCAGATATTGGGTCATTTTGGTTGATTGTGCAGTTGCTAAAGAAATATGAACGTCCAGCTCATCTGGCTTTTTGGTATTTTCTCAATCCCCTTGTTATCCTGGAATTTGTTGGGAATGTTCATTTTGAAGGCCTGGTTTTATGCTTTCTACTAGCAGGGATTTATTGGCTTCATGATCTTAAGAAACTGTTATCCGGAACAGCTTTTGGCTTGGCCATAGGAACCAAGCTTTTACCCTTTATATATATGCCGTTTGTGTTCTTGCAGGGATTACGAAGTAAACAGTGGACTATTTCAATTATAGCTGGTCTGGTGGCGATTCTCACCCTGGTTCCGATGGTCAATCAAAGTTTTGTCGAGGGGATGCAGAATAGTCTCAATTTGTATTTCAGAAAGTTTGAGTTCAATGCAAGCCTGTATTACATCGCAAGGGAGATCGGTTATTGGATATATGGGTATAATAAAATTGCTCAAATTGGACCGCTTCTATCTTTGCTGTCTCTCCTTTCGATCTTGGGTATTTCGATTGCGGCAGTTGTTAGAAAATGGGAAGTTCCCAAAGCATTTTTGTTCATTTTGTTTAGCTACCTGCTTTTTGCCACAACTGTCCATCCATGGTATTTTATTCCATTAATCGCCTTTGGTATCCTTTCAGGCTATTATTTTCCAATTGTCTGGTCTTTTATGATTTTCATCACTTACCTGGGATATTCTGAAAATGGCTTTCAACTGCCATTAAGTTGGGTCCTTGCAGAATACATAGTTGTAGCAATAGTCTTAATTTTGGAGTTGAAAGGAAGAAAACCGCTAATTAACCAGATTTGAAAAGATACCTCTCTTCACTTCTATTATCGCTAAGTATTATCATCACAGCGTGTGGTCAGCAGACCTTTGATGAGAAAATGAACAGTTTGTACAAACGGACTGTTCCTTTGATCAAAGCCTCCGAGTTGAAAGGCAAATCAAATGTGATTTTGCTGGATACCAGGTCACCAAAGGAATTCGATGTTAGTCACATTGAGGGTGCCAGGATGATCGATTATGATAATTTCAAAAAAGCCGATGTGAAGAATATTGACAAAAATGCGGAGGTGATTGTGTACTGCTCAGTGGGCTACAGAAGTGAAAGAATAGGAGAGCGATTACAGGAAATGGGGTTTACGAACGTAAAAAACCTATACGGAGGTATTTTTGACTGGAAAAACCAGAACCTAGAAATTTTAAATAAGAATGAACAATCCACAGACAGTGTACATACCTATAACAAGGCATGGTCTCGGTGGTTATACAAAGGAGTAAAAGTTTATGAGTGATAGTTTACTAATGATCTTCGTCAAAAACCTGATCCCGGGTTCGGTGAAGACGAGACTGGCAAGTGAGATCGGAATTGATGCAGCAATGGACGTGTATATGGAGCTGGTCAGATATACAAATGAAGTTGTGGAAAAGATCACCACTGATAAGACTGTCTATTATTCTGAATATGTAGAAATCGAAGACATCTGGGATACAGAAAAATATTCTCTAAAGGTCCAAAAAGGGGATAATCTTGGTGAAAAAATGATGAACGCTTTTGATGAGGCGTTCGATTCTTACAATAAGGTTGTCATTATTGGAAGCGACTGTTTTGATATCACTCCCAAAATAATAGCAAGTGCTTTTGAATCTTTAGAAGACAATGACCTGGTGGTTGGTCCTGCCAAGGACGGTGGCTATTACCTGCTTGGAATGAAGGAATATCTACCGCAATTATTTCAAGGCAAAACATACAGTACAGATAAAGTCCTGGGAGAGCTTCTCGAAGAAGCAAAAGGACTGGAACTCACTATTCATCAATTGGAAGAATTGTATGACATTGATACCATGCAAGACCTAAAAGACGCTGGAATCGAATTGCAAATCGAGGAAGAAGATATTGAAGGAATAGAGGGCGAAGAGAATCTTTAAAAATACTGTCCTAACCCTAAAACAAAACCATTCACCTCCGGACTTTGAAGGTTAAATCCATAATCAATTCGCAAGATCGCATTGAATATTTTTTTGTGAATAAATCTCACACCACCTCCAGCGAATAAAACAAAGTTGTCGCTATTGGTGAAATCAGAAAATTCACCTCCTGGATTGCGCCATGAACCCATATCTGAAAAAAGAACTGCTTGAATTGCTGTCTTATTTCTTTCTTTTAACGTATGCCGATGCTCAAGATTTAGAATGATAGCGCCCGTTCCCCTATCCACTCGATTTCCTACCCCCCGAATATTCAAATAGCTATCAAGTACAAAAGGAGCAAACGGACTTTCTTCATTGCTGCTTAATCCTACTCTAAGCCTGGAAGCAAAATTTCCCTTGTCGCCGATTCTTTCAAATCTTTTGAAATCGTGAAAAAAGATATAAAACGCAGGGTCCTGATCTAGAGACTGAACGGTCTGACCATTTAATTGAATATTCCAACCTTCGATATAGAAGAAATGGTAATTAGTCCTATTCCAGGTGAGACTAACTTTTCCCAATAGTTTGTTTTTATCCACCTCATTTGGTGCCCCTTCAACAGGGTTGACCGTAGACCGCTTGTAGTTTTCTGTGAAAAATGCACCACCAAACTCAATGCGATCAGTGAAATTCAAATGTTTAATCCCTGTTGCACCTATCGTATAATTGGTGTACTTGTATTCTACTTCATTGTTTCCAAAGTATAAGGGCTCAAGTGTTGCCCACTTAATTAGATTCAGGTTTATTCCCCAAGTTGATCTCTTAATCCGATCAAATGTGATGTGTGTAGCAAAGGAGCTCCTGTCATAATATTGGTAGTATCCTACAAATTTATTTCCCTTTCCACCAAGGTTTACCTCAGTTGCTCCTACCTGGATCCAAAAATTCTCCTCTATCCCACCAAAACTGAAAATAGGCAACAGGGTATGTAGCTCCTCACAAATGTAGGTGACCACATATCCTTCTGAACGTTGTGATACCTCTGTTGTAACATTTGCAATGATTTCCAGGTTAATTAGCCTTTGTTTATCCTGTTCAACCTGCCTGGAATCATACAAATCACCCCTCTTTGTTTCAATAAACTGAAGAATGTAGCTCTTCCTTGTCTTTTCAAGTCCATCGATTTCAACAGAAAGGATCTTGCTACTTTGTGCAAAGACACTAGCCACAGAAAGTGAGAAGTAAATAAAAATCAAATTTCTTAGCATAACCAGGACCCCCAGTAATGCCCAAATTTATCGCTTCTCCGGTTCCTTTTAGCCTAAATACCAGACTGAACGTCTAAGAAGTCTTTGCAACAACTTTATTGGGAGCTATTGCCTGATTACCCGAATCCCAAAATTGATGGTTTCTCCTGCACCTTGACCTTCGCTTCCTTTCCAGAAATTTGTATAGAGAAACTCCAGCTCAATTAAGTTGGGAATCAACTGATACTTGGTTCCAATGCCGGATTGAACAAAATAAGAAAAGAACCCTTCTCTTTCCTGAAGTCCATCATTATAGTGTGTTGGGAAATACTCAGACATTCCATACAAAGTCCATCGCTGATTAGGAAAATAGCTAAAAAACAAGCTCGTCTGTGTTTGAAGATAATTGTTGTCTCGAAAGGAATTGTCCACAAGCTGGTACCAAAAAGCCTGTTGCATGAACAATTGGAATTTCTCGTTTAGTGGCAAATCATAAAAAACCTGGTTCAGCCAAAGACTTCCATCATTATGGAGAAATACTTCATTTTCGCCTGGTCTTCCTTCTAAGTCACTTGAAAGTGGAAAGAGAAATGTACTCTGTATAGAAAGTCTCTTTAGATTGTTAAATGGAGCAATTTTTATTTTGGGGCCAAAACCAACAATAGATGTTCTAGAAGCAACACCGGATTGAGCATAATTGGCATTTTTTACCCATACATCCGCTCCTATATTAATTTTTGAACTTAGTCCATACAAGAATTGATTGATCGAGGTGGTCCAGGTTTGCCTACCGACCGCATTCTTTACTTTTCCCCCATCAGCATCAAATGATTTGGTCTGAGTATAGATGTTTTGAAAGCTCTTGAATTCCCAATCTCCTTTATCAAATAAAATTGAGGGTGTGTATGTCTGTAAATTCGACTCCTGAGCCGATAGCACAAATCCAGCAAATACTGCCAGAACGATTAAAATGTTTCTCATTTAAAATAATTTTTTTAAAGAAACACATGCTCGCAGAATCAGGTAGTCAAGAGGGAGACAAATCAACAAAGGAACATTGCTTACGAAATCCAGTAGTCAAGCAGAAGACAATCAAGCGAGCCGCTCTACGTGAGCCGCTCTACGCGAGCCGCTCTACGCGAGCCGCTCTACGCGAGTCGTTCCATATCCCGGATTAATATTCTTCTTCGATCAAAGTTTATCAGGTTGTTTTCCCTTAGTTCATTCATCACAGTGGTGACTGTTTGACGTGAAGTGCCGGTAAGGCTGGCAATGTCTTTATGTGTCAAATGATTCTTGATCATCATCTCAAAACCTACCTTCTGGCCCTTTTCTTCAGCCATTTCTCTCAGAAAATCCACAATCCGAGTCCTGGCATCTTTAAAAACCAGGGACTCAATCTTTCGCTCCATTTTCCTCAGTCTGAAACCTACGATCTTCAAAATCTTAAGACTAAGTTCCTTGTTTTCCTTCATCAGATTTTTAAGGTCGTCAATAGTCATAGCACAGACATGTGTGCCATTATCCATCGCCTGGGCAAAATCTTCGCGTTTTTCTTCCCCTGCCAATGCAAGCTCGCCGAACACTTCGCCACGAGTTAAAATTGCTTTTACAATTTCTTTCCCATCATTCGCGTAGGTTCCGATTTTCACTCTTCCCTGTGAAACCATGTATACATTTTCCGACGACTGATCTTTGAAGTAAATAAAGTCGTCTTTGCCATAGGTCCCCGGGGGGTGTTTATCTTCTAAGTATGGTGTCTTTTTAGGACACAAAACTTCAAAAAGATCAGTATCTTCAAAATACCAGATGTTTGAGGATTCGCTCATTTTCTAATTAGGGTTTGCATTTGGAATGATCTCTTTTCAACATCAAATTTGCCAACAATGTTTGGTAACAACAAGTTCAATAAAAAAAGTCCGCGTAAATGGCGTATCTCTACGTAAAATCCCTCCATTTGATTTTTATAATTACCTGGTTTGCAGGACTTTTCTATATCGTTCGATTATTCATTTATCATACAGAGGCTTTAGCTAAGGACGAGCCCAATCGATCTATTTTAAGTGACCAACTGGGAATCATGTCCAAAAAGCTGTGGTACATCATCACATGGCCATCTGCAGTGTTAACAATATTTTTTGGAACTACTTTGATCATCATACAACCAAATTGGTTACAACAACCCTTCATGCATGTAAAACTTTTTTTCGTTCTCCTACTATTCATCTATCACCTGGCCTGTCATAAAATTTATGTTCAACTTCAACAAGGTGTTGCTAAACACACTTCAATCAAATTACGGATCTTCAATGAAATCGCGACACTGCTATTATTTGCCATCATTTTCCTTATTGTACTAAAAAATGAAATCAACTGGATATGGGGTACTCTTGGTCTTGTTAGTTTTGCGATCTTATTGATGATTGCCATCAGGCTTTATAAAAAAATCAGACAAAAATGATCCGTTCGGAATATCTAGTATTTGCAATTCTTATAACTCTAATTGGCTGTACCTCTACGCCATCCTCAGATAAACTTCCTATCTATGGAAATAAGATCTTCGAAGAAAATGATACCATTTATCATACTGTCGAAGATTTCAAATTAGTCGATCAGGATAGCAGTTGGGTAACCAATTCAACATTTGAAGATCAAGTATATGTCTCCGACTTCTTCTTCACTTCTTGTCCAACGATTTGCCCAAAAATGAAGCAACAAATGTTACGGGTCTATGAAAAATTTGAAAACAATGACCAGGTGGCAATACTCTCGCATACGATTGACCCAAAACATGATACTGTTGCCGTCCTTAAAGATTTCGCAAATAAGCTTAGCATTAAATCAAATAAATGGAAATTCGTCACCGGAGATCAGGATTATATATATGATCTTGGTGAAAAGAGCTACATGGTAATGGCAGATGAAGATCCCAACGCAGCTGGAGGTTTCATTCATAGCGGTGCTTTTTTGCTAGTTGACAAAGAACGCAGAATCAGAGGTGTCTATGATGGAACGATAGATGAACAAGTGGATATCCTGCTGAATGATATTGAAAAACTTTTAAGAGAATATGAACCAACTAACTAAGGCTATCTCATTTTTACTTGTTCTTCTGATGATCTCCTGTGGAGGGAATACTGAAAACACCCAAGAAGAAAACACAATTAGTTCTCGTGATGAAATACGATTGAAACAATACATGGTGCAAGGGGCCAAAATCTATTCTACTTACTGTGCCAACTGCCATCAGGACGATGGAAAAGGGTTAGCAGCTTTGTATCCGCCACTTGCTGGTTCAGATTATTTGATGGAAGACTTTGCGAGGGCCGCATGCATTATCAAAAATGGTCAGGCAAAAGAAATTGTAGTAAACGGAGTGGCCTATAGTCAACTGATGCCAGGTAATCCCATTACTAATCTTGAGGTCGCCGAAGTGCTCACCTATGTTACCAACTCCTGGGGAAATGAAGGTGGATTAATGGGAGTTAAGGACATTGATAAATGGATAGATGCTTGTGAAGAGGAATAATCAATTCTCAAGCAGTTCCTGCCCCTTTTCCAGGGATTCTTTCATGTTCTTGTTCACTTCCTGAATAGAAGCTTTTTGATCTGTCAGGTACTTTAGAATTTCTTCATCCGTACCGTCGAAGTTTGGATCAAAATTTCTCATCCAAACCATCATTCCTTCGTTTGCTGCATTAAGATCCTCGGAAGCTTTTGTTAGAATAGCCGCCCGCTCACTGTCTGTTTCCTGGATGGTGTCAACTTGTAGCATCAGGCTTTTACGAACTCTTCTTAAATCACCCATCAGCGGCATCACTTCATCATGAAGCTCGAAAACTTCATCTTTCAAGGCTTTCAGGTCTACTTCTTCTTTCTTTGAGGATTGGCAAGAAAGAAGAAACAATAAAGGAACAAACAATAGTTTTTTCATGAGGGCAATCTAAAAAAATCCGGGTGATTGATCAACCAATTAACGTATCACTAACACTCTTAACTTATCGCTAACAGTTATTGGTTCAATTAATCGCTAACAACAACTTTAGCATCCTTCAGAATGTACATGAGCTGATCGTAGTCGGTATCATTGAGTTCCAATCTCCCAGTGACTGTAACGGGCTTTGCAGTGTATTTTACCTCTTCTGTCAAATAAGCTTCAGCAACTGTTTCGGGACCACTTCCTCCACAGAAAAAACAGGCTGCTATGGGCAACGATGATAATATGATGTGTTTAGGTTCAAACATGCCTTCAAATGGAATAATAAACCCCGTTAGGGAAACCATCTTTCCATTCATTTTTTGGACATCCTCACCAAATTTCGGAACATAGATCTCTCCATATTCATCCTTTGATTTTTCGTACTTGACGTCAGCCAGCGTTTCCCAATTCTTTCCTGAATCGGAAAACTGTGCAGTTCCTAAAAGTGCTATCAAAAATGTTCCTAGAAAAAATGTAAGTTTCATCGCTGCTTGCTATTTAATATTTCATTACCAACCTGGCTATCCTTTGGCCAGAGTTTCAGAGATATCTGCCTTATAACCCAAAATCGCAGGTACTAATGCAGCAAAAATACCGACAATCAGGCTGCCTCCAAACACGTAGTATTCTTCTTCCACGACAAACAAGGCAGAAGGTTGAATCTGATCAATAGTAGATCCCAGCATCCAGAACCCGGAATGAGCAAGAGCAAATCCAAATAAGCTTCCAACAATGGTCAGAATAAATCCTTCAATTAAGATCATGACAAAGATTTTCATTCTTCCTGCCCCCATAGATCGCATAATTGCGAGCTCATATTTTCTTTCTTTCAATGAGTTAATAAGGGCAATAAAAACACTTATGGCACTTAAAACGATGATGACAACTCCAAGAACTTTTACCACTTCTACCCCAACACCTATAATATTGAAAAGTCGTGCGGTTTCGTACG
>JANQEC010000176.1 GCA_028278585.1 Cyclobacteriaceae bacterium
CCTTTTACAGTGAAAATCCCAAGAACGAATAAAAAGACTACTATGACACCCGGATAGATGGGCCCGGCAACAAATGGTTGATCCCCCCAGTAGATAGGAAGTCTCTGTGATATTTGACGTATTTGACCTTGATTTACACCTGCTTTTCTTAATTCCTTGGCGAATCGTGATTTAGTCCCAACATTTTCGGAATGACTTCCTCCATAAAAATAGGGAACCATAAATGTGAATGATTCAGCAACTCCGTTACTCCAGCCAAAGGCATAATCCCGATCAAGACCACCTGAAGTGCTTTGTGTATTCGCTTTTAAATCAGACTTGCCCCTAATTGTGTAGGCACCATATTCGGCAGAGGCCCAGAGTTTTCCAAGGTTTGTACTTAATCCCAGCAAACCAGCAATGGCGATGAATGCCGTCACTTTTCCAAATGAAGG
This sequence comes from Cyclobacteriaceae bacterium, assembly GCA_028278585.1. Taxonomy (GTDB): domain Bacteria; phylum Bacteroidota; class Bacteroidia; order Cytophagales; family Cyclobacteriaceae; genus Ekhidna. The sequence continues at coordinate 435 of JANQEC010000176.1, forward strand.
GAGCTCCTTGTTTTTGGCTGCACTTACAAGGTGAACCAACCAGAAAACCAGAAGTACAAAAAACAAATAATAAGCAATTTGAATGTGGTTAGTTCGTACAAGCAATCCTACAGCAGAAGCTGTAAGTCCTAATCCCATCAGATTTTTTTTCTCCATGATCAGCTTTATCCCAGCCAGTACGAGAGGCATAAAGACGACAGCTGAAACTTTCCAAATATGTCCCGCTTCAATACTAACCATTGTAAAAGAATTGATTCCGTAGGCTATTCCACCTGCAATCGCCAGGTAGGGATTGACTTTAAAGGTTAACAGCAAAATATAAAAGCAAAGCATTCCCAAAAAGGCATACCTGGCAGGAGAGGGCAGGTATAATGAGAAGATATTATGAAGGTGTTTTGTGAGATCACCGTTCCAATAAACATTTATTAAATACGCAGGCATCCCGGAAAACATGGAGTTTGTCCATAGTGCTTCTTTCCCTGTTTCTTCGCGGAATTCTTTCACCTCTTGCCCTGATGAAACACCCTGGACAATGTCGTGCTGTGTCATCACTTTCCCACCAATAATTACCGGATGAAAGAAGAGTAAAGTGACGACAAGAAAAACTGCAAGCGCTACCAGGTGTGGGAGCAAAATCTTGAATGATATTTTTTCCATCAAGTAATTTTAATTCATTGAGGTTAACTCTAGTTGGGTAGCGTAACTATCCATTTTGGCTCCAAATCTACATATTAAAAGAATCAGAAAGGAAGAATTGCACTGCGATCAGTTGCCACGGCTTAGTATTCTTCTAATCAATGTATCCAATAGCATATTTATATCTTCTGAAACCTTAAGTTTATATAGAAGAAATGTAAAAAAAACAGTCGTGAGTAGTGATCGAACGATGATTGTGATCATAGGATTAAATGGAACATCGAACGCGTTGAAAACCAGGTATGAGATCAGACCCAACCCCAATAATCGAATGTGTGACGATGAAAATGGATGTATGCGAAAATGTTTTTGAACAAATAGGTATTTAACAATTGCATGAAACAAAATGGTCAGGAAATAGCTAATCGCCACACCATTTAATCCATACAACGGTATCAATAGGTAATTCATGATAATAAGAAACACTGCCGCAGACACCTGAAAGATCAAATTGTATTTATAATGTTTAGAGAAGTTTATTATTTCCCCTGCAAAGGAGGAGGTCATCAGGACTAATTTAGCACTGCATACTGCCAGAACCACTCCAAACCCTTTGGCAAAATCATCGCCCTTAGGAATAAATTCGAACAAGTCGTTCAGATTTGTCATTATTCCCACAAATAGTAATGTTCCAATGGTTGCCATTGTAATTGAACTCTTTTTGTACAGCTTTTTGGTTTGCTTCTCGTCACCAGTGTTAACCGAATCCGACAGAAGCGGAACGATAATTCTAGCCATGTTTCTTCTGGGCATTTCTACAATGACTCCAATGAAAAAACAGGTAACAAAGATCCCATTGAAAGCGTCGCCTAACATGCTTGAAACCTGGTTGTAGCTTGTGTTGTTAAGCACAGCAAAACTGATCGCCATGGACATTGAGTAGAGTGCAAAACGGAAGATCTTTTGTCTCCACACCTTGCTGATCAAATTGAATTTGAAGCTGAACCTGAGTTTATGAATTACTATGAGATGTGCGAATAAGATCAACAAAACAAGCGTATAGTTTATCGCAAGACCTTTCACCGCCCAATTGAATTCAAAATATCCCAGGGCGTAGCCTAATACCAAAACGATTGCTCCTAACCGAAGAAAAACCTCACGTAAGAAGGCTGGAAAAATCACCTTAAGAATAGCAGAACTATATGCGTACAGTTGATCGTAAAGGCTGTTTACGATTACTATAATGGCTGTGATAGACAGGTAATTCGCGTATTCAGAGGATCCCCTTGAAAACATGTCCATGATCCATTCTCGATTTACGAAAGCGAGTAGCAGGATCACAACGTTTGAAACAATGATCAGGAGTAATTGAAACGAAAAGAATTGCCTGGCGAGCAATGGAGAATCCTTCAACGATGGGAAGAATTTAATGTAAGTGCCGTTCATTCCAATGGTGCATAGTGGAGAGATCATCATGGCGTTTGCTGTCACAAGCGTGAAAAGCCCTATTTCATCGAGTGAGAAAAATTCAGGCCTCAGGTACAAGGTGTTGACGTAACCGATCGCTACCCCAAAATACGCAATGAAGGTTCCCCAAAAACTTTGCCTGATGATTACACCCACAAATTGAAATTTAAAAAAACCAAAGTTTAATAGATAACCCAATAACCATCACAACCAGGATTTTTTTGATTAATTGATCACTCTTCCCAACCGACCATCTACTTGCAATCCAACCACCGGTTGAATTTCCAATCGCGAGAATCAAGCCATATTCCCATCTTATTTTTCCTTCAATCCAAAAAATTAGTAGGGCAATGACTGTATAGCACAAAATAACGAAGACTTTGATGCTATTGGTTTTTGCCATGTTAAACCCATGAACACCGGTGAGGGCCGCAATGACCAGAAAACCAACTCCAGCTTGAATGAAGCCTCCGTAAATCCCGATAAGAAAAAAAAGAAATATGCTGAGCCACACCTTTTGCCCGCTAATCATCTCTTCCATTTGCTGCTTTACCCTGGGTTTGAAAACGATCAAGCCAATTACCATAAGCATAACAACGGCAAGTATTCGATTGAAAATGGCATCATCAATATCAACCGCGATTCTTGAGCCTAAATACGCTCCGATAGATGCTGAAATAGCCAACCAAATAGCCAAAGGAAAAACAGACACACCCTTGCTTTTGAAACCTGCTACTGAAAAAACGTTTTGCAAAAACAATGCGACTCGGTTTGAGGCGTTTGCTTCTGCAGAAGGCAATCCCATAAAGATAAGAAGGGGCATGGTGAGCAAGGATCCACCACCAGCAATGGTATTCACAAAGCCAGCAAAGAGACCAGCAGCAATCAAAAGGAAAGCTTCAGGTAATGACATTTAATCTATAGATGAAACTCAGTCAGCCTGCAATCTAGTTCATCCTTACATTTTGAAAGAAGTTCGGCCTGGGATTGATTGGAGATAGGGTGGGTTTCTTCTGCGGCAATCTCACATAGTGGCAGTAATGTGAATCGTCGATCTTCAATTCCGGGATGCGGAAGTAAGAGTTTATCGGTTTTTAAGACACGATCATTAAAGTAAAGGACATCAATATCAATTAATCTTGCACCCCATTTTTCTAATCTGACCCTACCCATCTCCTGTTCCACTTTCAGGCAAATATCGAGGAGCGTTTTCTCATCCAGTAGCGTTTCGATTTGCAATACAATGTTGAGGAACCAAGGTTGGTCACTCGTGCCCCACGGTTCTGTTTCATAGATCGATGACTCATTCAGAATTTTTATTCCTTCTTGTTGAAGCAGGCTGCAAGCTGTACGAAGGTTGTTTAACCGATCACCGAGATTGCTGCCAAGGAGCAGGTAAATTCCGTTCATATAAATTGATAATCAATAATTTGTGAACCTCGTCTTAAATTTGCATCTCATTTCGATTGAAACCTAGTAATGTACTGAATACATGGCGTTTTTAAGGAACTTGCTTGCCACACTTGTTGGATTATTCATATTTTCCGTGGCTGGATTTTTTATCTTTTTTACTGTCTTAGCAGCAGCTTCTGCAGATGAAATACCTAAGGTTGAGGAGAACTCCGTGCTTTACTTCAACATGAGTGGTATCATGGTGGATAAGGCCGTGGATGATCCTTTCTATGAAGTGCTAAGTGACCGACCTACCGCACACAGCCTTCTTGATATTCTTGCCGCCATCAAAAGTGCGAAAACTGATGATAGAATAAAAGGTCTTTATCTGGAACCGATGTACCTATCTACGGGATATGCAAGCTTTCAGGAAATCCGGGACGCAGTTCTTGATTTCAAATCGACTGGAAAGTTTGTTTATGCCTACAGCGAATACATGAGTGAATCTGACTACTACGTTGCCTCTGCTGCTGACAGTGTTTTTATAAATCCTACCGGAGCGATCGAGTTTAATGGTCTGAGTGCAAATGTCACTTTCTACAAAGGACTTTTTGACAAATTGGAGATTGAACCGGAAGTTTTTAGAGTTGGGGCATTTAAAAGCTATGTGGAGCCTTATACAAGGAAAGAAATGAGCGGTGAAAACCGACTGCAATACAGTGATCTCCTACTTTCTATGTACGATACCTATCTGACCAATCTTTCGGCCAGTATAGGAAAACCGGTGGATGAATTGGATGATATTTCTTATTTGATGAAGGTGAGATTGCCAAAGGATGCCAAGGAGCATGGATTGATACATAAAGTTGGTTATGAAGATGAACTAGAATTTGCGATAAGGGTCCGATTGGGGTTGTTGCCCGATGAGGATATTCCATTTATTGATATCAAGAATTATAGCCAGGTTGTTGCTGCTGAATCAAAATATTCGAGCAACAGAGTAGCGGTGATCGTAGCACAGGGTGATATTGTTATGGGTGGTGATGAAGGGATTGTAGGGGAGACGTTTGCGAATGAGATCAAAAAAGCAAGAGAGAATAACTCCGTAAAGGCCATTGTGATGCGCGTGAACTCAGGAGGAGGAAGTATGACCGCTTCTGATATGATCTGGCGGGAATTGATGCTAACAAAAGGCAAGAAACCAATCGTTGCTTCCATGGCGAATGCGGCTGCATCAGGTGGTTATTATATTGCTATGGCAGCTGATACGATTATCGCGCAACCCAATACGATTACCGGCTCGATTGGGATTTTTGGGCTATGGTTCAACTTCACCAAATTTTTAGAAAACAAGATCGGCATTACTCATGATGTGGTTAAAACAGGTGAATACTCTGATATCTACACTGTTACCAGACGGTTGAATTCATACGAACGGCAAATCATACAGGGAACTGTTGAAGAGGGCTATGAAACCTTTACGAGAAAAGTAGCTGAAAGCAGGAATATGTCCCAGGAAGATGTGAAGGAGATAGCCGAAGGAAGAGTGTGGACTGGTGAACAAGCACTTGAGAATGGTCTGGTGGATAGATTGGGGAGTTTTGATGACGCAGTTCAATTGGCAGTTCAATTGGCTGATATAGAAGACAATTACCGATTGAACTACTACCCGAAACAAAAACCTTTCCTTCAGGAATTCATCGATCGGATGTCATCCACGATCCGGACCAAACTTTTCACCGACCCGATCGATCCAATTTTAACTCAATTCGAGCGAGTGAAAAACCTTCAGGGCATTCAGGCCAGGATGAGTGGTGATTTGGAAGTGAGGTAATTTCTTAAATCTCAAAACACAAGTTCCAAACTTCAAATAAATACCAAATGTCAATGGCTTGTATTTGAAAGTTCGATTTTGGTGTTTATTTGTGATTTGTATTGTAATTAGTCTTTCAAATCTTGAAGCTCCTTTTTCATCTCTTCCATTTGTTCCATTAGCTCTATCTGATACAGAGTTAATTCTTCTATTTTTTTTAAGAGCCTCATATTCATATCCCCAAGTTCTATTCCATTTTCTTCAATTTCAGCTGCGGATGGAATTTCAGGAAGGTGTTTGTTTTTAACTATGAATTCCTTTGTATCCTTGAGCGTTCTTAATTCATAATTCGATTCAAAAACATAATCGGGGACGCTGACATTAGCAAGCACTTTTACTTCGGTAGCTCGAATGTGACCGTTTACTGAAAGTTTGGAAAGTGGGTTAGTTGTGCCAATTCCTACATTGCCCGAGGAGGAGACTATCCTCAACCTTTCTACATTATTAGGAGAAAGTAGTAGATCATCTCCAATTACCCCTATCATTGCTCCAAATGTTCCTGAATTTGAATCGGTTATATTGATGTAATTTCCTGGATCACCACTCTCAAAAGTTGATACTATTTGATCTGTTAGATGTTTGACGTAAAGAGTTGTACTAGGGGCAGTTGTTCCAATGCCAGTTTTTCCGTCTTCTCCAATGTGAAACAAAGTAGAACTGTTTTGAACCGTGGAGTTATAACCCTTTCTTATAACCTGAAATGCATTTCTTCCTACAGATCCGTACATCCATATAATTGGAGAAATTTGATTTGAACCGCTTAGAATTCCGAAACCTCCTTGCGATTGATTGGTTGTATCGGTCCCTTTCTGATCGCCAGCAAATTGGTAAAGCGTTCCAGTCCCACTTCCTAATGTCATTGAACCATTATTTGATGAATTAGCATCATCCAACTGAGAGAATACCAGTGAACTATTTGTGAAAAGCACTAATACAAGTATTGATTGTTTCATAATTATAGTGTTTTTAAAAATGTATAAGATATGGCCCACTTAATCGATTTTTTAAGGATTTACATATGTGTATGAAACAAAACTAATCCATTTTAATACAAAACCACTAGCTGTGAAAAAGTCAAACAATTAGACCTACTCCACCAGTTTCTCTCTTAGCCCCTCCAACTGTCTCTTCCTTGGAATGTGCCATTTCTTGATCTCCCAACCAGCAACAAAAAAGCCAAGGATAAAAGCTCCAATAACAAAAAGCCATTTAGAAAGCGTGGCATCCTGGTAGATCATTTTGATAAAAATGAAGATAGCTATTGGAATGAAGTACCAATAGATCATCGTACGCCCGATCTTGATTGTTGATTGTGTATTTGAAATGGCATTATCCAACTCACCAAGAATACTCCTGTCAAACCTCAAGTCTTTCTTTTTTCTCTTGTTTCGAATGTAAACAAGATAACACACGGTGAATAGCATGATGCCAACACCTGTATAGCCATAAATACCTTCATTGTCTTTTATAGCATCAATTAACAGTATAATAGCCGTAATGGTATTAACAATCATCAACCCGATCTCTGTTACATTCACAATTCTGGTCGCCTGTCTTTTCTTGGCTTTCACCCGATTGTGCATAGCTTCTTCGTTGATTACAAACAGCATTTCATTCCGTTGATTGTCCCATATTTTTTGCATTTCCTCAAATTCCATGATATTCGTATTTTGCTGATCTCCTAATTAGTTCCTTTTTTATCCGGTGGATTTTTACACCGATGTTGCTCTCAGATATTCCGATCATCTCAGCCATTTCTTTGTAGCTAAATCCATCCAGGAGTAACAATGTAAGTGAGCGATCTACCTCATTCATTTTCTTGATCTCTCCATATAGCCAGTCCAGGCGATCATCCATTGGAGTATCAGTTCCCGATATCAAATGCTCGATACCCCCCATGGATTGAGGATCGATTTTCTTTTTCTCCTTCGTACTCCAGCTTATGGCTATGTTTAGAGCAATTCGATAAAGCCAGGTGGTCACAGCAGATTCTCGCCGGAAGTTTGGAATGGACCGCCAAACCTGTGCTACAATTTCCTGGAAAAGGTCTTCCTGATCCTCAGGAGTAGATGCATATGCTCTTAACACCTTAAAGAGCAATCCTTTATGATCAGTAAGCCAGGAATCAAATATTTGTTGCTGTTCGCTTTCCTTCATTTCAATCGATCTACACAAACTAGTAGATGATCTGAGGAAAATCTTACAAACCGGATAAAATATTTTAAGCAAGCATTCTCAAACTCCAAATCCCAAACTCCAAATAAGTTTCAAACTTCAAATTTTAAAATTCAAACTATTGCATTGTGAGATTTCCACTTTGGTGCTTATTTGTTAGTTGGATTTTGGTTTTTGTATTTTGACTCTTGGTATTTATTTATTATTTAGTGAATGGGAACTCTAAATCCCAAATCCCAAACTCCAAATAAGTTCGAAACTTCAAATTTTAAAATTCAAACTATTGCATTGTGAGATTTCCACTTTGGTGCTTATTTGTTAGTTGGATTTTGGTTTTTGTATTTATCCCTGGGTATTTATTT
>JANQEC010000217.1 GCA_028278585.1 Cyclobacteriaceae bacterium
CTTTTTGATGCTTGCTGCCTGATTTGGTAATGAAGGGCCGGATTGTCGGTAGCAAGGATCGCGACATCCACAAAAGCGAGATCTTGCTGTTGATATTTCCTGGATACCAATTCAATCGAGGTTGAAACCGATGCGATGGTTTTTATCTCTTCAGAAATTTCAGGAGCTATCAGCTTGATTTGAGCTTTTGGATCATTTTTCAACAAAGCCTGCAACTTTTCCAATCCCACATTTCCTCCACCAACAATAAGCGTTCGCAACTGATGCAGTTTCAGAAAAATGGGAAACAAGGTATTACTCTCACTCATGCTATTTCCTGTACTTCAATGTTTGAATGATCTGTTTTGACAAAAGCCTCAGATGCACCTTCTCCAAATACCAACAGGGCGGGAGCAGCTGGTTTTTCTTCTTCCGCTTTTTCCAAAATATCATCGACAGTACCTTTTACTACCGTTCCATGATCAAGCGATCCATTGCTCACAATGGCTACCGGCAAGCCCCCTCTTCCGGCTTCCTGGTAGGCATCCACAACCAGGTCAAGTTTTCCAAGCCCCATAAAAATGATGGCTGTTGGTGCATGCTTTGAGGCATGAATCACTTCCTGACTTAGCACTCCTTCAGAAGTGGTGGCCGTGAGCACCGTAAAACTTTGATTGACTCCTCTGCATGTTAATGGAATGCCATAATAACCCGGAAGCATGACGCTACTAATCCCGATAACAACATCCGTCTCCAATCCAAAGCTTTGCGCATAGTTCAACTCCTCGAATCCTCTTGCAAAAACAAATGGATCTCCACCCTTCAGTCGCACTACATGCCCATGAAGTTTTGCTTTTTCAACAATCAGCCGATTGATCGTTGTTTGAGACACACTTGCCTTCCCAGCTCTTTTTCCAACAGGAATATGTACAGCCTGTGGCGCATATTGTAGCAATGTTGGATCAACCAACGCATCGTACAGCACCACGTCTGCTTGCTGTAGTGCCTTTACTCCTTTTATCGTAATCAGCTCCGGATCTCCAGGTCCGGCCCCAACCAAAGTCAATTTTGGATAGTTTCTCATGATACTTAAGCTTTATAGTGACTACTGACTACTACTTGATCATCATTGAGCACCACTTGTTTTGACTTTCTGAAATCTACAATCTTCCGTAAAAAATCATTGGCTTGATCAACATATGAATAGGCAAACGCCTCTGTCGGTTCATGTTTGTTAATCTGTAAAACCAACTCATCGTACGGTCGATCCAAACGGATCAGATCTGCAGCATAGATCTTCTCCTGAAAGTCATTGATGATTCCTTTATGCGTGTTGCACCTTACGTCTTCACCAAGCAAAATCGCTTTCGCACCAATGACCAAAGAGTTGTAGGCAGAATAGATCGCACTGGCCCATTCATTGTCTACCAATGCTTTCTTTGATTTTAACAAATGATCTTCTGAATCTTGAAGAATCGTTCCGACTAAGTCAAGCATTACACCGGCACATTCACCCACTCCTATTTCAGGAAGAAAGTCCACTTGCTTCCCCCAGTCCTGGAAATCTTCATCTCTAAACGTGCTGTTGTCACTCAAATGCTTCAACAGGTCATAGAAGTAGATCTTTCCTTTTCGCTGAAAAAAATCATTGAAATATTCTCCCTCCTCAGCGTTCAATTCGTATTCTTCGAGCAATGTTCTGACCACATTCGGAATTCGTTTGGTTGGTACTTTGATGACCTTTTCTGCAACAAACCCTTTGCCATCACGATCTACTCCACCACCAAGCACTACCTGCATCGCCGGAGCCACTTTGCCTTCGGATTTTATGCTGCTGCCATGAAATCCAATGTTGGCAATCATGTGCTGCCCACATGAGTTCATACAGCCACTTATTTTGATCTTGATGTTAGACTCTGCAACCAGGTGTGGATATTCATCTCTGATCAAATCTTCTAAAACAAGGGAAATGTGTGTGCTGTCGGTGACCGCCAAATTACAAGTATCTGTACCTGGGCAAGCCGTAACATCCGCCAACGTATCAAATCCAGGCTGATGCAAGCCCAACAAGTGAAGCTCACTATAGATGAACTGAAGGTTTTCCTCTGGAACGAACCTGAACAGGATCCCCTGGTTCACCGTAATCCGAATATCATTAGTAGCATAGTTCTCAGCAATAGTTGCCAATGATCGGGCAACTGCTGCTGATATATTTCCTAATGGAATTCTTACGGTCACACCATAATAGTCGGACTGTTTTTGTTGGAATGTATTTGTTTCACGCCACAGCTCAAACGCTTGCTGATCGGATAATTTGATCGTTGATACATTGTAATGAAGCGGTTGCTCAAATTCCTTATCCTGTGCCTCGATCTCGTAGGTTTTGTAAGGAAGAGAAGTTTTTTCTTCCTCAACCAAACGAAGAAATTCGTCTAATCCGATTCCTTTCTTAGGATCAATAAGGTATTTGAGCCTTGCCTTTTGCCTTTTTTCTCGTTCTCCATAACGATCAAACACTCTCAATCCCGCTTCTATAAATGGAATCACCTGGCCTGCCGGAAGGAAATCGTATGCAGTTTCTGCTACAAATGGTTGTGCGCCAAGTCCTCCACCTACGACTACTTTGAAACCACGAACTCCATCTTCGATTTTCGGGATAAACCCAAAATCATGGATGTAAGTAAAGGCAGCATCTCTTTCACTTGCAGAAAAAGCCATCTTAATTTTGCGGCCCATGTCCTGGCAAACCGGATTTCTCAGGAAATATTCGAATACAGCCTGAACGTAAGGAGAAACATCAAACGGTTCTTCAGGATCAATTCCGGCAAAAGGAGAAGCTGTAATATTTCTCACGGTATTTCCACAGGATTCCCGGGCTGTCAATCCTGAACTTTCCAGTTCTTCCCAGATCTCAGGGGTATCAACCAGCTTAATGTAGTGTAGCTGAATATTCTGCCTGGTCGTGAAATGGAGTTTCCCATTTGTATACTTTTCTGAAAGGCCCGCGATGGTTCTCAGCTGATCCGATGATATTTTACCATACGGTAATTTGAGCCTGAACATCTGGACATCAGCTTGCCGCTGGCCGTATACTCCTCTTGTTAAGCGAAAAGCCTTGAATCGTTCTTCCGGAATTTCTCCTCGTTTGAATCGCTCAATTTTGTCTTGTAGTTCAAGAACATCAGCTTTTGATTCTTTACTTAATAATTCTGACATTTTGTTTTTTGGTTTATGGAATAAAAAAACCTCGGTAGTATTTCCACCGAGGTTTGTTATTTCTTGTTTATTTACAAATAACGTTATAACGGTGGAGGTGTGCTCTTTTTCATACAGCACTTACAACAACACCTACACATGATTCTTCTTTTTCTCATGGCTCTTATCGATCGGTTATATGACTAATTCTGCCATTTGGTTTTTTATTCTTACTGGCCTGCAGTGCCTGTTCAATATCGGCGAGTATGTCATTGACATTTTCGAGGCCTACCGAAATTCTGACCAGGGCGGGAGCAATCCCGACTTTCGCACGTTCATCTTCAGTCAATTTCCTATGAGTGGTTGACGCTGGATGAGTTACTGTACTTCGTGTATCTCCAAGATTGGCAGTAAGGCTGAGCATCTTCAAATTGTCGAGAAATGAGGTAGCTCGTTCAAGTCCCCCCTTTACCACAAAAGTGACAACTCCTCCACCTAATCGCATTTGCTTCCTGGCCAACTCATATTGAGGATGACTCTCAAGGAATGGGTATTTCACCTGCTCCAGCTCATCATGATTTTCGAGATATCGAGCGATCTCAAGTGCATTTTGACAATGCTTTTCCATCCGAATGGAGAGCGTTTCCAGGCTCTTGCTCAGCAGCCAGGCATTGAATGGTGACAATGCCGGACCAGAATTCCTTGCAAAGGCTCGAACCTCTTCAATCAATTCTTTTTTCCCTACGATCGCACCACCTAATGTTCTCCCTTGCCCATCAATGTATTTGGTGGCTGAATGAGTCACTAAATGAGCACCATATTCAATGGGATTCTGTAGATAAGGAGTAGCGAAGCAGTTGTCAACATTCAGAATGAGATTGTGCTTCTCTGCCAGCTGACCAAGCACCTCCAGATCCACAATATCCAATCCTGGATTTGAGGGTGTTTCTATGAAGATCATTTTAGTATTTGGCTGAATCAACGATTCCCACTTTTCCGGTCTGTGCAAATTGAAGTAGGTATGTTCGATTCCCCATTTCGGAAAAAACTTGGTTAGCAATTGATGCGTGGATCCAAACAATGCTCTTGAAGCCAGGATGTGATCTCCACTGGAAAGCAACCCAACCATGCTGGTAAACATCGCAGACATACCAGAGGCAGTCGCGATTCCATCTTCAGCCTTTTCAAGTCGGCAAAGTTTCGTGACAAACTCATCCGTGTTGGGATTGGAGTACCTGGAATAAATGCTACCCTGGATTTCGTCATTGAACATTGCTCTTGCTTCTTCAGCATCGGCGAACGTGAAAGAGCTCGTCAAAAAAAGCGGAACGGAATGTTCACGATGGAGCGCATTGTCTAATTGCGTTCGGATAGCTTCTGTTTCAAAATTCATGGTTGGTCTTTTTCAATTTTTTTAACTTCATTTTCATCACTAGCTGGCTCGTCCAATTCTTATTATGTCTGAATAAACCCCTCGGGCAGTTACTTTTCCGCCAGCTCCGGCGCCCTGAATTACCAGGGGACGTTCGCCATAATCTTTGGTGTACACCTCGAATATGGAATCGGTGCCTTTGATATTTCCAAGTGGAGAATCTTTATCTACCTCCACCAAAGACACTTTTAATTTGCGATCATTCACGTCCATGTCTCCCACGTATCGAAGTACTTTTTCCTCGCTCAAACTCTCATGTCTGACCTTGTAATGGTCATCGAGGATCTTTCGTTGGTTGATAAAGGAATCAAAATCGCTGGTCTGTGATAATTGACCTGGAATGAGGTTTTCAATTTGAACATCTTCCAAATCCGTTTTTAATCCCACTTCTCTTGAAAGAATGATCAGCTTCCTTGCCACATCCAACCCACTGAGGTCTTCTCTTGGATCCGCTTCTGTTAATCCTTTTTCTTTTGCCTCTAAAAGGATGTCAGAAAATGGACGATCCAACTCAGAAAATGTATTGAACAGGTAGCTTAACGAACCACTGAAGATCCCTCTGATTCTAGTGATAGATTCAGCCGAATCTGTTAGTTGCTTCAAAGTGTCGATCACTGGTAATCCAGCTCCAACATTCGCCTCATAATAAAAAAGTCGACCTTTCTGCTTCAAGAGCTTTCGGACTTCTTCATATTTCACATACTTGCCTGAATTCAACTTTTTGTTGGAGGCTACGATATCAAACCCTGCTTTTAGGAAAGCAGTATAATGATCGGTTACCTCCTGTGAAGAGGTATTGTCAGCAATGATGATGTTTTCCAGGTACAGCTCCCCGATCTTTTCGATGATCTCATTCAAGTTATTGACCTGATCACTTTCGATAAGTTCTTTTTTCCAGTCATTTCCTACACCAGAACGATCAAGGATGTAACGCTGAGAATCAGCAACACCAATCACATTGATTCTCAACCGCCGATTTTTGACAATCTCATCATTGGTAGCAAGTATCTGGTTAATGAGATTGGACCCTACCTCACCTTTTCCCAGGCAAAAAACATTGATCGTGGTGATTGCTCCGAAAACATGGCTATGAACAATATTGACCGCCTTGTTTAAATTGGATTTATCCACGACCAGTGAAATGTGCTCTCCCGAGATGCTATTGCTGATCAGGTGCATCCATATCCCATTTCTTCTCAAACCATAGATGGCTTTTTCAAGACTATAGTTGTGACGGCCGACGATGGCCAAAATGGCCATTTCCGTATCCAGATTAATTTCAGATACGGATCCTTTTTTCAATTCATCCTCAAATTCCTGGGACAACAGTTCTGCGGCTATTCCCCCATCTTTCTTGTCAACAACAAAACCGACACCTCGTTCGGATGAAGCCTGGGAAACCAGTCGAATGCTGATCCCATTTTCCCCAAGGGTTTTAAAGATCCGGGCATCTATTCCAACTTTGTGCAGCAGACCATTGCCTTCGATCGTAACCAGTGAAACATCCTTAAGGACGGAGACTGCTTTAATTTTATTTCCATTCCCGTTGGCAGTCACAACCGTACCTTTTCCTTTAGGATTTAGTGTATTCAATATCCTTAGATTGATCCCCTTTTCAACAAGCGGCTCGATCGTCTTTGGATGCAAAATATTGGCGCCAAAGTTGGCAAGTTCTTGTGCCTCTTTGAAGCTCATGCGATCAATCAACCGGGCATCAGGAACCAATCCAGGTTCAGCGGTATAGATGCCATCGACTGTGGTCCAGTTTTGAAGTTCTTCGGCATTGAGGAAATCAGCTACCAGGGCCGCAGAGTAGTTCGAACCATTCCTTCCTAATGTTACCGTTCGACTTGTCCCATTTGAAGCAATGAATCCGGTAACGATCGGAACAGAGGTAAAATCGTAGGTAGAAAATATGGCCGAAGAAAGCTCTTGGGATAATTGAACGTCAACTTTTGGATCATTATCTGTCTTAGATACTTTAATAAAGTGTCTGGCATCTACCGCACTTGATGAAACCTCAAGTCTTGAAAGTTCTCCAACGACAAAGTGTGAACTACATACTTCTCCATAGGCCAGTATATCGTCTTCGGGAATATCGTTTCCGTTCTGAAGTAGCTGTAGTTTTTCCTCAAGCTCTTTAAATAGATCGGACAGAGCTCCATTATTTTTTTGGATCTCATGATTCTTAATGAACTCCAGTAATTCATTTGAAAAGTCATCTCCTCCTCTGGCTTTTTCTGCAGCAGTTAGCAGCAGATCAGTAGAATTTGATACTGCCGATACAACTACAGCAATGTCACCCTTCTTCTTTTCTTCCTGAATGATTTCAAGAGAGTTGCGAAGTGCTGGACCTTCCTTCAATGCCTTACCGCCAAACTTTAAAACTTTCATCAGTACTTAGTTATGGATTGGTCTATTTTATCTGCCCATGCTAAAATGCCACCTTCTAGATTATAGAGATTTTCCTGTCCGGTTCTTTCCTGGATGGTCTGTATTGCCGTGGCGCTTCTTTTACCACTTCTGCAGTATACCACAACTTTATTCGCTTCTGCATCGAATTTTTGAAGATTGCTCTGGACCTCTCCAAGTGGAATTAATTCGCCACCTATCGTTGCGATCTTTGTCTCATGTGGTTCGCGTACATCGATCAGCTGAAAATCAGCTTTTTCAGTGATCAGTTGATTCAGTTCTTCTACTGTTATTTCTTTAACCATTTTGTATGAAGTCTAAAATGTTCGTTGCTATTTGGTTCGTTTCAATTAAAAATCCATCATGACCATAGTCTGACTGGATCTCAACATATTTTCCATCTGGCAGCCCGTCTGCAATTTCTTTTTGCAGGTAAGTCTGTAGCAGTTGATCGGTATCAATCCCAAGAATCAGGCTCCGGATATTGATCTCAGACAAGGCCTTCGCAACACCTCCTCGATCTCTCCCCAGATTGTGTGTGTCCAGGCAATTAACCAGGTAATAATAGGAAAGCGCATTGAATCGATTTACCAGTTTTTCAGCCTGATAGTCGATGTAAGAGGCTGCACGATGATCAGTCAATCGATCATCCGTATCAGTCTGATTTGTCACAAACGCATCTCCGGTCCGATAGCTGAGAAGACCAATAGCACGTGCTGCCCCAAGTCCTTTTTCTCCTCCACCTTCAACTCCAAATGTTGGATCCGCTTCTAGCGCCAATCTTTGTGCTTGATGAATGGCAATCCCCCAGGCAGACTCCCGGGCCGCACACGCGATCAATGCCATTTGCTCGATGTGTCCCTTAAAGGCGTGAGCAAATTCCAGCGCCTGGCTACCGCCAAAAGATCCTCCCATCAATAGAAAGATGTCATCGATCTTCAGATGCTCAGCCAAAAGGAGCTGCGCGTTTACTACGTCCCGAACAGTGAAAGAAGGAAAATGCAAATCTTGTGGCGCAGTACTTCCATACGGAGATCCGATCGTGTTCACACAAATAATGAAATGCTTTTCCGGATCGAATACATTGTTTTCACCGAAAAGACCGGTCCACCAATCATATACATTCGAATTGGCCGTGAGCGCATGGAATACCCAGATGACATTGTCCCTGGCATCATTGAGTGCTCCAATCGAATGATAGGTCAATTCCAAATCACGGATTGACTCGCCCGACTCCAAGTGGAAGTCTCCTTCTACTTTCCAATTCTGTTTTTTCGATATGATTTCTTGTTGTATCACCATTTAATTCAATGATTCGTCTGGTGCTAACTCAATTTCCAACCCATCCAATTCATCGATCAGATGGATCTGACAACCAAGTCGGCTGTTTTCTTTTACATGGAAGGCCTCTGCGAGCATGTCTTCTTCCGCATCTGTTCTTCCATCTAGTGGATGATCAGAAAGCACATAACACTGGCAAGAAGCACAAAGCGCCATCCCACCACAGGTTCCTTCTACCGGAAGCTCATGTGCCTTGAATAATTCCATCAGGTTGAGTGACATATCCGTTGGCCCCTCTAACTCATGAAGTTCTCCTTCTCTATCTTTTACTTTTATCTTGATCATATAGCTACCGGTTCTACTTTTTTCGCTTCTTTCTTGGATCCATCAAAACCTGTGATTCCGTTTACTGTCGTATATTTCATCACATGTTTTTTCCCTGGATTGATAACTTCATAGGCAGACTGTAAAGCCAATGTTGCTTCATGAAAGCCGCTCAAAATCAATTTTAATTTTCCGGGATACGTATTGACATCACCCACAGCATAAATGCCTTGAATATTGGTACTGTAGTCCAGGGCATTGTTAACCTTGATCGCATTTTTCTCAATTTCCAGTCCCCAATCACCAATTGGACCCAGTTTTGGAAGCAAGCCAAACAATGGGATGAAATAGTCTGCTTCTAGCTTCAACCCGCTTGTCTCTGTTTTAATTTTCAGTTCATTCAGGCTGGTTGCACCGTTCAATCCAATGACTTCAGCCGGTGTGATGAGTTGTATTCTTCCTATTTCCGCCAGATCACGTACCTTACTAACAGAGTCTAATGCGCCTCTGAACTCATTCCTTCTGTGTATCAATGTCAATTCCCGGGCGATGTCTGCCAGGTGAATGGTCCAATCGAGCGCAGAATCTCCGCCACCGCTAATCACTACTTTTTTGCCTCTATATTTCTCAGGGTCCCTAACAAAATAGTCCACACCCCGATCTTCAAATTGAGGAAGTTCCGGGATTGGTGGTTTTCGAGGCTCGAAGGATCCCAGTCCACCTGCAATGATGACCACCCTGGACCGATGCTTGGTACCTTCATGTGTTGTAATGGTGAAAAAACCTTCTTCATCTTTTTTTAATGTTTGGGCTCTTTCACCGAGTGTGTAGCTTGGCTGGAAAGGCTCGATCTGCTCTAATAGGTTTTCAACCAGATCTCCGGCTAATATTTCAGGATAAGCAGGAATATCGAAGATTGGTTTCTTCGGATAGATCTCCGCACACTGTCCACCGGGATAGGGTAAGGAATCAATTAAATGGCACCTGAGATTGAGCAGCCCCGCTTCGAAAACCGTGAACAACCCAACAGGGCCTGCACCTATTATTAAAACATCTGTTTGTATCATTTTATATTTTCATTCAATAGTTAATTCTTGGGTTTTGTCTGCTCCCTGAACTTATTGTAGTTGACTTGATCAGTTTTATGAGATTTTACTGATCGCTTGGTATGGATTAAATGATAACCTCCGGAAAAAATTCCGGATCAATCAAACCGATACCTGAAAAGACTAAATAGTGGGAATCAGATATTGTTTGTTACTAGCAACAGCAACAACAACAATGAGACATCTGACAACAGAAATGATTGGCAATTCTCTTCCTGATGGAAAATAAAGCCTGGGCTTTTAACTGGGAACAAATTTTTGCTATTTGCATGATCCTTCAATTTATATTTCCCCGATTATTTACGGGTGTCAGGAATTGGCACCTTGCCATTTTGGTAGGTTGCCAGAGGGTCACGGAGCCTGTCTCTCGCCTCTTCTTTATAAATCAATATCTGCTTTCGGAGAATTGATCGTTGCAAATATAGACGAAAGATTTAAAATGCAAGTTTTGTGATTTCGAAATTTTATTTGAGAGGATGTTGGAAGTGTCGGTAGGGTGTCATTCAGGAAAATTGAATGAGTGCAATAAAAAAGCTCCTCTTTCGAGGAGCCTCGCCAAAAATGGCTCAACCAGCTATGTAATTTTCATGTTAGTAAAATTCGCTTGTCGATTTGATTATTTCCACGGGAAAAATGTCCCTTTTAAAAACCGGGTAGAATTACCCGTTTTTCATTTTTTTACACATACTTCTACCGGATTAGAAGGACGGTACATGCTAATTATTTGCGGTTAGCTATTAAATTGTTTTGAAATCAAACCTTACCATTATGAAAAAGATACTAAAAGGTCTAACTGTCATAGTCCTATTTGTAGTTGCCTGCCAACCGGCATCAGATAACGTTGCACAAAAATCTTCGGCTTCAAACTCGTATGCAGCTGACACAGCTAAGAGTATGTATGCTGTATCTTATAAGAAAGCCAAACGGGAAATGGATCGTTACAAGAAAGTTACAGGCAAAATCTTTGGTCCGGACTCTGTTGTCAGGGCCTGGACGATTAGATCTGTAGACCTGTTGGAAGCCATGGGGATGCCCGTCGAACATCCGATTCAGGCAAAATATAAGTATGTTAGAATATACATGGGCATGAAGAAGGACAGCACCATTAAATTGTTCCTCACCCCTGTAGAAGGAGCAAAGCTTAGTCATCATCCACCAATTGCTGGAAAGGATGTTATTTTATCAGGGCCATACGATGGGGTTGAAGACGATGAGGTTGGAGAAGGGGATGGTGATTACCTCCTGGATTTCTCGTCTCCCTGCCCCACAACATGCCCCTAAGAGCCAAGTAGCCTATATTTTGATACTATGGATGAATTTGTTGGATTGATTAACAGGTTTGCATCAATTCCCGTCTTACTTTCGGGCATTTATGCCAGCTGGGTATATCGAAAACTAGGTAAAGAGTTGAAAATCTTTTCGTACTTTATCTTTTTGTCAGGAGTTATCGAACTATCCTCCAAAATCCTTTGGTTTCAAAAAATCAACAATTTCCCGTTGCTGCATCTTTATGTGGCAGCAGGATTTTTAATTATTAGCTGGTTCTATTCCTCTATTCTGAAGGATTACATCAACAAGAAA
>JANQEC010000144.1 GCA_028278585.1 Cyclobacteriaceae bacterium
TGAAGCATGAAATCCAGGAAAAGGTTCATACCGATATTGACCAACAACAGCGGGATTATTTCTTGAGAAATCAAATTAGAATTCTTCAGGATGAGTTGGGACAAGATGGTCCTGACCAGGAGGTGGAGGCACTTCGATTAAGAGGATTGGAAAAAGATTGGCCGGAAGAAGTGGCTGAACACTTCCAGAAGGAGCTCGACAAAATTTCTCGGATGAACCCGGCCGCAGCAGAATTCCCGGTTGCTATGAGCTATTCAGAATTACTGGTCGATTTACCGTGGAATGACGTAACCGACGATAATTTTGATCTGGCCAATGCCAAGAAAATCTTAGATAGGGATCACTTTGGACTTGAAAAAGTTAAGGAAAGAATCATTGAGTATTTGGCCGTAAGAAAGCTTAAAAAGGACTTAAAAGGTCCAATCTTGTGTTTGTATGGGCCTCCGGGAGTTGGTAAGACTTCACTTGGAAAATCGATAGCCGATGCACTAAATCGAAAGTATGTGAGAATGTCGTTGGGAGGGGTTCACGATGAAGCTGAAATAAGAGGGCATAGGAAAACCTATATAGGAGCGATGCCTGGTAAGGTGATCCAGAATATCAATCGTGCTAAATCGTCCAATCCGGTATTCATTCTGGATGAAATAGATAAAGTTAATTCAGACTTCCGGGGAGATCCTTCTTCCGCACTTCTTGAGGTGCTCGATCCGGAACAAAACTCTACGTTCAAGGATAATTACCTTGAGGTCGATTACGATCTTTCAAAAGTGTTGTTTATAGCTACAGCAAATTCCTTAGAGACCATTCAGCCGGCACTAAGGGATCGTATGGAAATCATAGATATAAGTGGGTACACGATCGAAGAGAAACTTGAAATTGCCAAGAAACATCTCATACCTAAGCAGAGAAAAGAACATGGTTTAAAATCTTCAGCCATAAGTTTTGACAAGTCGTCGATAGAAAAAATTGTGAAATCTTATACACGGGAATCTGGTGTGAGAAGCCTGGAGAGAAAAATTGCTTCAGTTATTCGAAATGTGGCAAAATCTGTGGCGATGGAAGAAGAGTATGATAAGAAGATCACAGCTGCTCGAGTTAGAGAAATTTTAGGGCCGGAAATTTTTGACAGGGAAAACTATGAAGACAATTCAGTTCCTGGTGTGGTAACGGGCCTTGCATGGACTCCTTCTGGAGGTGATATTCTGTTTATCGAATCTTCTCTCAGTCGAGGCAAAGGAAAACTTACTCTATCAGGACAACTCGGTGATGTGATGAAGGAATCTGCTGTTGCTGCGCTTTCATATTTAAGATCACATGCGGAATCCCTGCAAATTGATCATCGAGTTTTTGACAATTATGACCTGCATGTTCACGTCCCTGCAGGAGCAATTCCGAAGGATGGACCCTCGGCTGGGATTACGATGTTAACATCTCTTGCCTCAGTTTTTACCCAGAGAAAAGTGAAGAAGCAGATAGCCATGACCGGTGAAATTACCTTGAGGGGGAAAGTTTTACCTGTTGGAGGGATCAAAGAGAAGATCCTGGCAGCCAGAAGGGCAGGAATAAAGGAGATCATCATGTGCAATAAGAATCAGAAGGATTTGGAAGAGATCAATGAAAAGTACCTGAAAGGGCTGAAGATCCATTTTGTTGAATATGTACCAGAGGTATTGGAAATTGCGTTAACCAGGCAGAAAGTATCAAATCCGATTGAATTCATATTACCTGAAGAAGTTAAGGCTTGAAATTTCTCTTCCAAATAGTTTTAATTATTCCTTTTGTCACCTTTTCTCAAATTGGTGGAGAAAACGGTTATGGAATATTAAATATGAGTTCGAACGCACGATCCGCTGCGCTCGCCGGAACTACAGTTTCTATTGCAGATGGAGATATTTCTCAATTTTTTGAGAATCCAGCCACCTTAGATTCTGTGGAATCCAAAGATATTTTTTTCAATGTCAATCCATATTTCTCGGATGCGATCGTCTTTAGTGGAGCATATGTATTTGATATGAAAAGATTGGGAAATATTGCATTGGGCCTTCATTACATGGATTATGGATCATTTGATAGAACCGATGCATCAGGAAATCCGCTTGGTGAGTTTACTGCTCAGGATTATGCAGTTACTATTGGAAAAGCACATAGGCTAGGACCAGTAACGATGGGAGCCAACATTAAGCTTTTGCATACTTCGATTGATTCTTATGGTTCTACAGTCTTAGTGGGTGATATAGGTGGGATTTTCAGGATAACGAATAACTGGACCGTAGGTATGGTTTTTTCTAATCTTGGAGGCAGGATTTCAAATTTCAATGAATTGACGACTTCCTCAATTCCACTTGATGTAAAAATTGGTACCACCTTCAAGCCAGAACATATGCCTTTGAGGTTTACGCTCACAAGTAATAACCTGGTGGATGAGAATGTAGTGGAAAGTAGCTCGACTGAAGGTCGATCGAATGAGCAAGTGGAAAAAATATTAAGGCGTCTGAATTTAGGAGCGGAGCTTGTTTTAAGTGAAAATTTTCAACTACTGGTTGGATACAGTCACAAAAGAAAACAGGAGTTAAGACTAGAGGACTTAAGTGGT
>JANQEC010000284.1 GCA_028278585.1 Cyclobacteriaceae bacterium
TTGTTGAGGAGGCACCTATCCACGTGGAATGCAGGGTTAGTCATGAGCTTCGTGTTCCACCGGAGCGGACTGTATTTATAGCAGACGTAATCGCTACAACCGTTTTACCAAACGTTTGTGATACGAATGGTCGACTGATTGTTGAGAATGTCGACTTCTTTGGTATGACAGCAGGAAGTGGAGAATTCTACACGATGGGTAAGAAGGTGGGGTACATTGGAAAATCCGTGGGTAGAGACGATATTAAATATTAGTTGATCACGGTTTCAAAATCTCCTGGCAAAGACACTTCCAGTAATTCCAGATCATCAGACCAATTGACCAATTCGTAGGTTGTGTTTGGAGGGATTACAAATGCGTCTCGTGTCTGTAGCTGATGAGTCCCAAGATTTTCTACTTTCAATTCCACTTTTCCTTCCATGACGAAAGTAAACAAGATGTCTGCATCATGCCTGATTGCAGGTGTCGATTGTGTTGGAGGCACAGCTCGTGCTACGTGGACGGACGCCATCCCATTGGTCGCTTTTTTGATTCCAGTTTCCCGAAATTCAAAGCAAGGCATTCTCCAGGAAGTCCATACAGCATTTTTGGAAACATGATGGCAAAATGTTTGCCCTTGAAATTTTCGATCAGGCTGGTATTTCTCCGTTGGTAGCTTCATTTCGTGATCCACAGTGGTCATATGCTCTGCAGGCACTCCTATCTCAATCACTTCCAGTTGATCGGAGGCTTCTAACACCCGGTGCCTTATCTCAGGTGGTTGGGTTACACAATCTCCAGCCTCCAAAATAAAAGGCGGTCCTTGATCCTCATAGACCAACTTGACCCAACCCTTGTAACAGAAGATGAGCTGAAAACCGATGGTGTGATAGTGGACCATATCTGGTACAGGACCACCATCGGGGATGCTGATATGAGAAGCAATGATACTCCCCCCCAATCTATCGGTGATCAAATCGCGATACAACATGCCAGCCCTGCCAATCACCCAGGAGTCATTGTCCTTTAGTTGTCGCACCTCGAAGGAATGCTGGGTCTCCGGAATATGCAGTTGATATGTTTTAGGTAAGATTTTTATTTGGGTTCCATTTGGAGCGATCAGATCTTTTTTTCCATTGCTCGTTTCTGAACGGTTATCAGTTAGCAAGTGAATGGTGGTAGGCGGATTTTTTGATTGTCTATCTAATCGTATGCTCATCCCATGTCCGTTCATCACAGCAACTTGAGGATTATCGGATGGAAAAATAGTTTCCAACCTGAATCCAAGATCAGTGAAAAAGTCCATATCGGCTGACAGATCAGAACTTGGAAGAACGACCTGAGCCTGGATGTCGGACTTAGCTTGTTTGTGTTTGACCATTCACGTAGAAAAGTACTTGAAGTTAATTCAATTCATAGGAATGCCTTAGTTCTGAAGAATGCTTTGTTTAAAATCAAACCAAAGGGTATGCTGGCCCAGCGGGATATAAATACGATACAAGGCTACATTTTTATCAAACCAAAAATATGATTGTCCTGTCATCCTGGTATTTGGTGGGAGGGAGGTTTTTCGAAGTAATGTCTCATCATAAAATATCCTTCTTTCATCCAGTGACATTTGGTTCATCTTCAGGTCAAAATTTTCTTGCGCCCTATAGGCCCTGGAACGGTCACGATCTGCTTGTTCCAATTCATACTCCTCTTGTGTTTGTTCTTGGCCTAGCGTTGCAATATCCGAAGCGGCCTCCAAAGAAACTTCAAGTAACTGACTGGTTGCATTGTTTATTTCATCTGCATTTTGTTGCGACTGATCTTTTTCCAATTGAACGATCATCGATTCAGGATCTACGGCTGACTCAGTTGCATATGCAGCAGTGTCGTTTGCAAGTTTGAAGTATTCTACATAAAAGAGTTCGGGAGCAACTAAAAGTGTGTCATTCCCAAAATTTTCGATCTCAATGTTGAATACCAACTGACTTCTTGTATTGTTCTCGAAGGCAATACGAACCTCTATTTCACCGGAAGTTTCAATGGCGTATTGTCTTCCCCAGTTCCAATACGTTCGGGATCCCTGTGGTTCAAGTTTGGCGATCTTGTATGGACCCACGCACCCCGCCAGGATCAGTACTGCGATTAAAAGAAAATTTCTCATCATTGATAACGTTTGACCGCGAATGTAGAATTCCATTTTCGTGCCAGTTTTTATGTAACCAGACTGTCGCTTGACGTTTAGAAAAAATCAGTGAGATGGACGTGTATCCAAAAAAGGATTGCAAGAAACTACATTCCTAGATGGGACATTAACTCATACACAAGAAAAGCCGGCCAGACGATTGCTTTAAGAACTCCAACAACACCTGCCCAGAATCCTGAGGAAGTAGAAATGAAATAGACGGCTGCACCTATAAAACCCAGGCCATAGATAGCGCTTCCGGAATGTTTACTTTGAGATTTCATGATCCTGATTTATTTGATCTTGTAAAGATCTTTAATTAACTGGCAACTACCTATGATACATATCAAGCTCGCGCGTGATTTTCAAGCGATAAGTAGAGACTTAGTTGATGTTAATGTCATCGGTTGCTAACCAGGTTTCCCCATCGAGTGCGTACCAGGTTCGTTTTCCAAACATTCTCATCCCATCAACCTCAATCTCATTATCGAAGAGGATCTTTTCACCAAAATCATTGCTTTTGAATTTAAATTCGCAGCCTTTTAGAGCATATGTTGATTTATCAAAATAAAAGGTC
The DNA here is from genome assembly GCA_028278585.1 of Cyclobacteriaceae bacterium. Classification (GTDB taxonomy): domain Bacteria; phylum Bacteroidota; class Bacteroidia; order Cytophagales; family Cyclobacteriaceae; genus Ekhidna. The sequence goes on from JANQEC010000284.1 coordinate 2,730, forward strand.
CATGTGTTTTCGGGGTAATCCACGGATATCGCGAAATGATCAGTACCAAAAAAAATCTTGGCTGTATCTAGCCCTATTACTTCTGCACTATCAAGTACCAACTTCATTGGCAATCCCATTAGGTAGATGTGGTAATTGACCGCAGGGCGAGCCGTTTGACAATCCGAAAGATTGACCATTGCGATGTGTTTTTTAATCATATCCGGATCAACATCGGATTTGTTGTTTACCATAATCTCACAATCATTTTCAAGGTAAGACACCTTTATGTCATCATTCTTGATTGTTGTGCCTATACTAAATTTCCCTTTCGCATTGTTTATTTCTATTTCCGTAGTTATTTCTTTCTGACCGATTTGCTGCTCCATAATCGGACTTAATTCCGTACTAATTTGGCTCTTGAAAAGTGCTTGTTGCCATCTTTCCTGGGGATCGTGATACCGGTAAGAATTGAGCAACACTTGTTGTGCGGTCTGACAAAAACCGAGATTGGCAAAGAGCATAGCAACGATCCCAAATGTCACGTTGAGTTTTATTCGCATGCCTAGAAGACATCTTTTCCCTGAAAAATGTTGCTGTTTTCTAAATATCCTCAAGTGTTCTAAACAACACTTTCCTGGCGTTGTGTTTTCTAAGTTCGACCTGAATATCGCCAATCAATCCCATGTCTACGTCAATATCCGCTTTGAGCATGACAATCATTTGATCCTTGTATGCCTCTCCCAAATCAGTTTTTTGCGCTTGCACCCAATTACCAAGATCGGAGATATCGATGATCCTATCATCAGCGGAAATACGAGGAGCTGTTCCAAGGTTAGGGTTTTTTGGAAATCCCACGTGTAATTCCCTGATCAGAAATTTCTTTTGGATCTTGGTGATGGCCTGGGCGTGAGGTACTTCTAACTTCAACTGGTCCTGACTTTTATCAATGGTGGCAGTTACCATAAAAAAGAATAAGAGTAGAAATACGATATCCGGCATGGAAGCTGTTGAAATTTCCGGGGTTTGTTTCTGTTTTTTTCTAAACCTCATAATTGATTCACTTTATCTGGCTCTGCAATGGAGATCTTCATAGGCAAACCTTCTTTGCCTTCCAGGTATTTTTGATTTTCTATGGGATTATCCCTGTTCAAATGCCGATACTCGACAGAGGAAAGACCTACTCTGGCTCCATAGATTTGATAATATGCTTCTTTGGTTAGGTCAAGCACTTCGATAAAGTGAGCATATTTTGCTCCTCGTTGTGCTTTGATAGAGATGATGGCCTTCTGTGGTGTTTCCGCAAGTCGGGGATCATTGTTAGGGTTCATAACGAACTCTTTGACCTCCGCTGACAGTCCATCCAGATCTTTTCTAATCTCATTTTCAATGAGAAATTGATTTTTTGAATTGATCCTGATCTTAAAGAGGTTCCGTTCTTTGATCTGGATATCTGTAGGAGGTACGTTCGGCGGTAGCTGTGTCAACAATCCACGGTCTTCGATGAACTTGGTGGCTACCAAGAAAAAGATCAGCAGTAGAAATGCAATATCTGCCATCGAGCCTGCAGATACCTGGGGTTGGAGCCTTGGTCTCTTAAACTTTATCATCTTTTCTTCTTAATAATCCACAGTTGATAAAAAGTCACATGTGACTATGGCAAAGTTTTTGGATTGTATCTGAAAACCTAAAGCCGAATATGTCAGGTTCATCTCAGGATTTTGAAGACGAAAGAGTCTGGATAGAGAAATCTAAGAGGGACAAACGTCAATTTAAACCCCTTTATGATCGGTACTATGGACCTCTTTTCCGTTTCTTTATGAGAAGAACGGATGATACTTCACTTGCAGATGAGCTTTGCTCGCTTACCTTTTTTAAGGCATTGGATGGATTATCCAAATTCAAATGGCAGGGAAAACCATTCGGCGCCTGGTTGTTTAGGATAGGCACAAACGAACTAAACAAACATTTCAGGGATAAGAAACCTATCTATGTCATCGAAACCGATAAATTGAATTGCGCCGATGAAAAAATAGAGATCACTGAGCAAGACCACATGGAGCTACTCAAGGAGCTACTTGATGACTTGCCTGAAACGGAACTCAGAATATTGGAGTTAAAGTACTTTGAAGATCAAAGCTTCAAGGAAATAAGTAAACTGCTGGGCATGGGCGAGAGTGCTGTGAAAATGCGCGTTTATCGTCTCTTAAGTAAATTGAGAACACAATTAAAACAGTCATGACGAAGAGAGATTTTAGAGCCAGACGGGACTTGTTTAAGGGTCAAATTCGAAAACGACACGATTTCGATCACTTCAAAGCTCAATACGACCGGAGAAACCGGCAGCAGGGATCTAAGCTTATGCTCGTTGTGTTAATAGGTTTGGTAATTGGTTTGATCCTGTTCTTTGCGCTAGTGTGATATTGTCAAGTGGTTATCCCGGGAGTTTGACTCAACCATGATTCAAAGAATTTCATATCAACCCACTGTCTTGAAAGATGTCCATTTTCATCTTCTGTTTCTACTAAAAGCTTGGTTTTTTCTTTACCATAAGTTCGACCTGCTTTGACTTGTCGTTTCATCTTAGAACCATCTTTAAGGTATTCAACTGAAAGGTCCATCATTCTGTGAAATGTTACTGCGTTCATAGTTTCATTTTTTGATACTAATCAAAATTGATGAACATACGGGACTTATGTAAGAGGGATTCACGGATGTATTGGGCTACGTGAAATACGTATTTGAAAGGAAACGACTTGTACTTGGTTCTTTTGAATAAAAGCAGCCCTGGAATTAAATTCGAGATAAAAAATAAGTTTTCAATGATAAATTTGTGTCTCACTCGGGATGTGGCGCAGTCCGGTTAGCGCACCACTTTAGGGTAGTGGGGGCCGCTGGTTCGAATCCAGTCATCCCGACAAAGGCCACCATAGTTTTTGGAAAAACGAAGGTGGCCGTTTTGATTCCAAGTAAAAAATCTTCCAATGAGACATTTATTATGTGTACTATTTACAATTGCCCTGGCTGCTAGTATTGCCCAAAAAAGAGTAAATCCTATTATCAAAAATTTTGGTGGTATTTATGACATTCCTGAAGCTACAGTAAAACCAGATCCTAACCAGGGATATAAAATTGTGATTGACGTTTATAGCGGTTCGGAGGATAAGTCAAAGACTGATCGGTCCCTCAATAATGTAGCAAGAATGCTCAATTTGCATGCAGTTGGTGGAGTTGCTCCTGAAAATATGAACGTCGTTTTAGCCTTGCATGCCCAATCCACCTATTCGATCATGGATGATGAGTCCTATCGGAAGAAGTTTGGGTCCGACAATCCCAACACTAAGTTGGTAAGAGAATTAAATGAGGCTGGTGTTAAGATTACGGTTTGCGGACAATCACTCAGAGGCCGGAATGTGGATGGGGATAAGCTACTTTCTGAAGTTGAGATTGCGACTTCCATGCTTACAACGGTTACGAACTATCAGATGAAAGGGTATCAGTTGTTGAAGTTTTGAGTTTAGGTTTAACAAATATTGCTCCATATCAGTCGTCTGCGCTACAAGGTTTTCACTCCCACTTTCCGTACCTTTGTACTCGAAACGAGTGAACCGATATGACCCCTGCTGTTGAGATATACAAGCCAAAAAATCACATCAGAATAGTAACTGCTGCGTCCTTATTTGACGGACATGATGCAGCCATCAATATCATGCGCAGGATCATCCAGTCCACCGGATGTGAGGTGATCCATCTTGGTCATAACCGTTCGGTTCAGGAAATTGTGGATTGTGCGATCCAGGAAGATGCGCAGGCAATAGCAATTACCAGCTACCAGGGAGGGCATGTTGAATACTTCAAATACATGTACGACCTGTTGAAAGAACGAGGCGCGGATCAGATCAAGTTGTTTGGAGGTGGAGGCGGAACGATTCTGCCTGAAGAAATAGAAGAGCTGCACAACTATGGTATCACCCGGATCTATTCACCTGACGATGGTCGGGCCATGGGTTTGCAAGGCATGATCAATGACCTGGTCAAAACGAGCGATTTTTCAATTGGAGAAAACCTGAATGGACAGGTGAAACGAGTTAATCCACAAGATCACAGTTCGATTGCCCGATTGATTTCAGCAGCAGAAAATTACCCTGAAGTACATAAGGTAGAAATTGAAGCTGTTAGAAAGCTGGCAAAAGAGACCCCTGTTCTGGGAATCACCGGAACGGGCGGTGCCGGAAAGTCTTCATTGGTAGACGAACTGGTAAGACGCTTCCTCATTGATTTCAAAGAAAAAAATATAGCAGTAATCTCGGTTGACCCTTCGAAGAGAAAGACTGGGGGTGCACTACTTGGTGATAGAATCCGCATGAACGCCATTTTTAGTGACCGGGTATACATGCGTTCTTTGGCGACCAGGCAATCCAACCTTGCCCTCTCGAAATATGTACAGGATGCCATTGATATTGTTAAATCGGCTGGTTTTGATTTAATTATCCTTGAAACATCGGGCATTGGGCAGTCCGATACAGAAATCACGGATCATTCCGATGCTTCCCTGTATGTAATGACACCGGAATATGGGGCAGCGACTCAGCTCGAAAAGATCGACATGCTCGATTTTGCTGACGTCATAGCGTTGAACAAGTTTGACAAACGAGGTGCGTTGGATGCTTTGCGAGATGTAAAAAAGCAATACCAGCGAAACCACCAGTTATGGGATGCCAAAGAGGAGGACCTGCCTGTTTTCGGAACCATTGCTTCCCAATTCAACGATCCCGGGATGAACCAGCTGTACCTGGCACTCATGAATTTAATTTCGGAAAAAACAGGAGCAGAACTGAAATCGTCCTTCCAGAGCTCTGAAGAAATGAGCGAGAAGGTGTTTATCATACCACCAAAGCGAACCCGGTATTTATCGGAGATCACTGAGTCGATTCGAGGGTACAACGAGAAAACAGAACAGCAAAAAGAAGTTGCACAAAAGCTTTTTGGGCTGGAAAAATCTGCTGAAGTACTGAAAGACAGGTCTGATGCGCTTAAGGCAATTGAATCTGCAATGGAGGAATTAAAGCTTGATCTTGATCCTCACAATCTAAAGATCATTGAAGAGTGGGAGGGAAAGCGAGCAAACTATGAAGGCGAGGAATACACATACAAGGTGCGTGGTAAAGAAATCAAAGTTGTAACCACTACAGAATCACTTTCACGCACTAAAATTCCCAAGGTGATCCTCCCAAGGTATGAGGCCTGGGGTGATATTCTGAAATGGAGCTTACAAGAAAATGTGCCGGGAGAATTTCCATATACAGCAGGGGTTTTCCCGTTCAAGCGTCAGGGAGAAGATCCGACCAGAATGTTTGCTGGTGAAGGTGGACCGGAACGGACCAACAGAAGATTTCACTATGTTTCCATGGGACTTCCGGCAGCACGACTTTCCACTGCATTTGACTCGGTAACCCTTTACGGTGAGGACCCTGATTACCGACCGGATATTTATGGAAAAATTGGTAACTCAGGAGTGAGTATCTGCTGCCTGGATGATGCCAAGAAGCTGTATTCCGGTTTCGACCTCTGCGACCCAACAACTTCAGTTTCCATGACCATCAATGGCCCGGCGGCAACTATGTGTGCGTTTTTCATGAACGCGGCAATCGATCAACAATGTGAGAAGTATATTAAGGAAAAAGGGTTGGAAAAAGAAGTGGAGGCAAAGATCAAAAAGCTCTACAAAAATGCGAAAGTGAAACGCCCAACGTATGAAGGGGAGCTGCCTGAAGGAAATGATGGATTGGGATTGATGTTGTTGGGTGTTTCAGGTGACCAGGTACTGGATAAAGAAATCTATGATGAGCTAAGAGCAAAAGCCCTTTCAGCAGTGCGAGGAACAGTTCAAGCAGACATTCTCAAAGAGGACCAGGCTCAAAACACCTGTATTTTTTCAACTGAATTCTCACTCAGACTAATGGGTGATGTACAGCAATACTTTATTGATTACAATGTGCGGAATTTTTATTCTGTTTCCATATCCGGATATCACATTGCGGAAGCAGGAGCCAATCCTATTTCGCAACTCGCGTTTACACTTGCCAATGGATTCACTTTTGTTGAATACTACCTGTCAAGGGGTATGGATGTCAATGAGTTTGCGCCGAACTTGTCCTTTTTCTTTTCAAATGGAGTGGATCCTGAGTATGCGGTGATTGGGAGAGTGGCCAGAAGGATCTGGGCAAAAGCCATGAAATTGAAATACGGGGCAAACGAGCGGTCTCAGAAATTAAAATATCACATTCAAACATCCGGGCGATCATTGCATGCCCAGGAGATCGATTTCAATGACATCAGAACTACACTCCAGGCGCTATACGCGATCTACGATAACTGCAATTCTCTGCATACAAATGCTTATGACGAGGCAATCACGACCCCAACAGAAGAGTCTGTCCGCCGGGCGATGGCCATCCAGCTGATCATCAACAAGGAGCTTGGTCTGGCCAAAAATGAGAACCCGATGCAAGGGTCATTCATTATCGAAGAATTGACAGATCTTGTAGAAGAGGCAGTGATGGTTGAATTCGATCGAATTACGGAAAGAGGTGGAGTCCTTGGAGCCATGGAAAGCATGTATCAACGTGGCAAGATCCAGGAAGAATCTCTTTATTATGAAACAAAAAAACACACAGGAGAGCTTCCTATCATTGGAGTAAATACCTTCCTTTCATCCAAGGGGTCTCCTACAATTATACCTGATGAAGTGATCAGAGCAACTGAAGAGGAGAAGAAATTACAGATCCATAACCTGGAAGAGATGCACAAAGGAAATGAATACAAAGCCTCTGAAATCCTCAAAAAACTTCAGGAAACAGCCCTTCACAACGAGAATACATTTGAAGCACTGATGGAAGCGTCCAAGTATTGTTCCCTTGGTCAGATCACACACGCCATGTTCGAGGTGGGTGGCCAGTATAGGCGTAACATGTAGCAGGCTTGAATTTGCCACCCATTCCGAGCGCAGCGAGTGATCTCGGCCAATACAGACGTAATATGTAGTAGGGTTGAAGTGCCGCCAACTTACCAGTTGCATTAGCTACTCATTGGCTTTCATTTTTTCCAATATTGGCTGAAAAGGGAATTTCAGGAATCTTCCTCTTCTTCTGTAGTAAAACCATTTTTCATCTGGAGAGATGGCGACCGCATAGTCGGATCGTTTGCCGTTTATCCCAGGCATTTTCTTCGGTTCGGTCCATCCTTTGCCGTCTCGGAAGGAGTAATAAAGATCACATGTGTTTAACCAATCGTTGGAATCGAATTTTGTGTAAATAATGTAGCTTCCATCCCGTGCCACCCACGGGTCCCCCACAGCATATCCCAATCCAGTCGGTTTCCCTTTTTTGGTTTTTTCTCCCTTGAACTGAGTGGACAGGAGCGTGAAAACTGATTCACCATTGAGCTTTGATTCCTGTAGGTAAATCAACTCCCCATCCCGGGTCAACGTTGAGTAGCTCTCTTCATACTCCCTGGAATTGATATTCTGAAGGTATTTGGGCTGTTGCCATTTTCCATCTCTTTTTTCCGAATACCATAAATTATTCGGTCCCCGATCTTCCACAGGGCTTCCATCCAATTGGCGAGGCGAATTAAAGATCATCACCTGGCCATCCGGGGAAAGCGTAGGTTCATATGCGTTAAATCCATCAAAAGCCCTGAAATCGATCGGTTGAGGATCGCTCCAGTTGCCCGAAGTTCTTGTAGCGTAGTAGATGGCTAGTCTTGGTGTTTTAGATGGCACTGCTACACCCTGACTTTCCAAATACTCTCGATGGGGGAGCGCAAAATAAATCGTATCCTCATTCGGAGAAAACCCGATGCTTTGGATCAGCCTCCTATGGCGTTCCGGATAGGGAACAAATGATTCGACCGGATTGGCAAGGATCCAATCCAGGATTTTCACGAATGAAGAGTATTCGAAAAGCGTAACATCGCTCCAGGCCTGATACCTCCTTCTATCAGCGAATGCTTCCGCTGCTTTTGACAGCTCATCACCCAATGAGGTCTGTCGGATGGATTCGTTTTCTTTGGAAACCAGTCCTGCGTTGATCAGTTCATCGATTGCTAAGTCGCACCTGGATTGTCCTTGCCTCCAATAACTTTGATTGTAACAGCGACTTAACTCATAGATCCTTCCGTTCCTCGTTGCACTCATTAATTCACTAGCCATCGGAGATAGTGCCAAATTTTGCCACCTTTTATCAGAGGATTGCGCTGGAAACTGTACGTACTTGTAATGACTCACATCGTTGATAAATGCCGTGTACTCCTTCAGAAGTTCACTGACCTTTATAGCCAGATGTTCGTCTTCAAAAGTCTTAGATCTACTTAGGAAACGGGCGTGGATCGATTCATTTGGATAAGAGTTATCAAGGTTTCGAGCTTTTTTCACAACCTTACTCATAACCGTATATAAAGTTTGTAATTGGTCAATGGACACATAATCATAGTATTGGACCTGTCGTCGACGAAGCATCCAATAGCTCTTCATAATTTGATTGCCTTTATCGGTGGTTGCGAATAAGGAATCCGCTTGTTCAATTAGTCCTTCATTGGCCAACTTTTGGAAATCATCCTCTATAGCCACTCGATTGTAATGAGGGTAACGGTAGGTTACTTTATCCGCGCTAAGCTGATTTTGGGTGTAACTAAGTACATACCTTAGAAAGTTCTGAATGATTTGTTTGTCAAGTTCATATTCTAAAGCAAGCCGATCACTAATATAAATCTGACTGGTCTCACGAATGGTGGTACTCAGTCCTGGCCCCAACGCTCGCCAGGTTCTGCCGGATATCTGGTCTTTATTGGCAAGTTGTTCAACGGATGTTTTGGATGCTTTCTCCAACGAATGATAGCGCCATTCAGCTTCTTCGGAGGTTCTTATGTAGGTTTTTCTCTGGAAATTTTCCATACCTGCTTTAATGATCAAAACATCTTTCACATATTCGGTTAAGCCATTTTCGATAGGGAATTCTGCGAAGGTTTCCAGCTTAATGGAATCTTCATTGTTTTGCATAGTTCCTGTAAGTAATACCTTAACTGGCCAGGTCGAACTCATCCATATGCTCTCATATTTACCTGAAATAATGTTGTAGTTAAAGTAAACATCATTCAAAGCGTCCTTCTTGCCGGATCTTTCCAATTGGTATTGGCATTTAATGTAGGAACTGTCCATTACCCAATTACAGGTCATTGTTCCTTCTAAGGTTCTAGGTTCATTTCCATCTGGGGAATAAGTCATGTTCATAAGCCATTCGCCATCCAGAAAAGAAAGATCATTGGTAGATCTCGTTTCCGGACTCTGGGCATTCGACACAAGATGAATGAATAGTACTAAAGTGATAAAAAGAAAAAATCGTCTCATATTATCAACTCAATGTAATTGACCGGCTTCAGATGAATTGTTCAATTAATTAATTCGTCATTCCTTTTTGAGTATAGATTACCTATTTAATTTTTTGTAAAAACTATTTTAGAAAAAGCGAAAGTTTTCGTTAACCTTTGGCATCTAACCAATAACTAATAACCAAGACCGCATGAGAAAATTTAGCTACATGGCAGTTTTAGCTGCTATTTCACTATTCTTTATTTCCTGTACAGAAGATGATACAGGTTCTGGTGACGATGGGTTTTTGGCTGCTATTACTGTAACCAACCCAACCGTAAATGAGGCCAACGGAATGACCGGTTTCAATATTTCACTTGACGAAGTAAACAATACTGGTGTGGATGTTCAGGTCAATTATACTGTCGGAGGGACCGCAACGGCTGGAACGGACTACCAGGCGCTTAGTGGATCTGTAACTATAGAGAGTGGCTTACAGGAGATCAATGTAAATGTCATCATCACCGATGATACCGAAGATGAGCCGGACGAGACCATTGTAGTGACCCTTGTGGCAAGTGATGATGTGACACCGAGCTCTGAAAGTTCTGCTACATTCACTATTACAGATGATGATGAACCAAGTACTGGAGGCGGGACCTGCACAAATGACAACTCACTGAATACAACCAATACATCATGTACCATGACACCCACGGTTGCCAATTCATATATCGAAACTGTCACAGGGGATGTACGAACAATTGTGACAAACCGTGTTCCCGACCATATGTATGGAAACCAGGTTCCCAATTTTGTAACGAATGGACTGACAAGTACTACGGAAACTTTTGAATTGGATGCGACTCCAACACTGGCTGCTTCTTCTACCGACATCCTTGATTCCGAATTTAGACCGGCATATGATATGGGTATAGCACTAAATGGAGTTCCGATTGATCCTGCACCTGCTGAGCCTTTTATTTTCGAAAATACAACCACTGGCGAGTTTAACTGGGATTGGGTGTTTGAACCAACCAACAATCGAACTGCTGTGGGTCTCGATTGTAACACCTCGCACCTTCAACCGGATATGTCGACAGGAACAGGTCTGATTCATTATCACGGAGATATGATGGATTATGCAGAAGACTTAAATCCCGAAATCAACTCAGGGAGTGTTCCAATGGAAGTATTGCAGATAGGATGGGGTTCTGATGGTTTTCCTATTCTTTACAAATTCGGACCTGACGCATCAGGTACTATCAAGAAAATGACTTCAAGTTACATCTTGAAAACGGGGGCTCGTCCTGGTGATGGTGTGTCAGAACCATGTGGGGAATACAATGGTAAATACACCAACGATTACGAATATTCAGAAGGAGCCGGAGATTTAGATGAGTGCAACGGGGTTGCCCAACCTGTTACGGTGGGAGGGGAGACCTTCAATTACTACTATGTCATTACCGATGAATTCCCTGTTATTTCTAGATGTATTTCGGGAACACCAGGAGATGACTTCAAAAAAGGAGGAATGTGATTGGTTAGTAACTTTTTTATTTATAACTGTGATTTTTTAGCCCCGCATTAGCGGGGTTTTTTCATATTCATAATGACTGATTAATTAATTCGGATTCAATATGTCGTCTGATCTTTTATATTGACGAAAAAAGATCCTTTTGAAAAAGATTTGTCTGTATTTCATTGTTTTAGCTGCTTGTGGTTCTACGACAGATTCTGAGCAGAATCTATTTGATACAAGTTCATCTGAACCTGTCCTGGTTGGATTTGGAACTATTTCCACGTCGGAATTTCATGAATCTATCAATTATTTTGACGAGGATAATAAGGCCATTTTCTTTACCCGAAGTGATCTAAAATTTAACAGTTCAACTATTTATGTTTCTTACCATAAGGAAGGAGAGTGGCAGGTCGCCTCAAAACTGCCTTTTTCAAACTCGGGATATGATGCCGGTTTCTCATTTGCTCCAGATCGAGACTTTGTTTTTTTTACCTCTAAACGAAATCCGAATGTCCGGGGATTGAGTGAAGAATGGAATATTTGGAAAGTCGGTTATGATAAAAATGGGAATTGGAGTAAGCAGGAAGTTTTGGAGTTTCCATTGAATTCAGAAGGACTTGAATGTTGCTTAACCATGAACTCGAAAGGACAGACCTTTTTCTCTTCGGATCGGGCTGGTTCATGGGACATCTATCAAGCTCAATTCAAGGATGGTCGATTTTATGATATAAGACTAGTGGACGGATCCATAAATTCTAAGGAAGATGAATGGCCCGGAACTATTAATGAAGAAGGGGATCTTCTGCTCTTCAGTTCAATTAGAAAATCGGGACTGGGTGGAGATGACCTCTATTTGAGCAGGAAATCAGGTGAAACATGGAGCAAACCTACGATGCTTGATTATCCGATTAATTCAAATTCGTATGAGGATAGCCCGGTCCTTACAAGCGATGGAAAGTTTTTGTTGTTCTCCAGCTGGAGAGAAAAAGCCAATATGAAAGGCTTGAACAATGTCTATTCAGTTCTTTTCAGGGACAAAGAATATTGATGAGCCTGGTTTTCTAACTTATTAATTCTTTGAAGGAACAGGTGGGCGTTTAGACTATTTTGATACCCAGTTTCCGGATTGTTGATCATACATCCAAAAATCCATCAAGTTCATCACTTCGTTATTTCCGCCTCCAAAGAGCACCATTACTTCTGAACTTGAATCATACATCATGCCCGGTTTGCCAGCCCGTGCCGGACCATTTTTACCAATTTCCTGCCAGGCCTCCCCATCCCATGACCAGGTATCACCTAAATATGTGTCCTTGTATCCACCAAAGAGAAAGGTGGTTGAAGTCTTGGGGTTGTAGGCCATTGCATGATGATCCCGGGCCAGTTCAGCGTTATCTCCGACCTGTGCCCACTTGATTCCATTAAATTCCCAGGTATCACCATAAATGATTTTCTCTCCTTCCTTTCGATCAAAACCACCGAAAAGGATCGTTCGCTCCCTACCGGGATCAAAAGCAAGCGTGTGTTGTCTTCTTGCTGGTGGTCCTTTAGTTACACCGATTTCTTCCCAGCTATTTTTCTTCAGTAGCCATGTATCACCAAGAGACATACCGTCTTTATTAGCGCCTCCAAAAAGTAAAATTCCCTGGCTGGTATAAACCATTCGATGTGATTGACGCCCCTCAGGACCGGTCTTGGATATCAACGCCCATTCTTTCCCGTCCCAGCTCCACGTGTCACCCAAAAATGAACCATCATCACTTTTGCCACCGTATAGTATAAGTCGGTTCCCTCTACTATCATAAACCATTGCATGACCGCTTCTTGCATAAGGTGCCAGCATTGCCTCTATCTCTGTCCATTTTCCATTTGAATAACTCCAGAGGTCTTTGAGTCTACTTTTTGATTCTGAGCAAAAGCCACCGAATAACAAATAAGATTGAAGTACGGAATGATAAACGATGACAGGCTGGTTTCTTGGGCAAGGACCTTGCAGTTGTTGTGCTCCTACCGGTGCCAG
>JANQEC010000326.1 GCA_028278585.1 Cyclobacteriaceae bacterium
CGATGGAGACAATACAGCTGGAAACATTGACCCAATCACCTCAGCCAAACTGGCTTCTGCCTATGATATTACCATCTACGTTATTGCCATCGGAAAGGAAGGACGAGTTCCGTATGGAACTGACTTCTTTGGCCGAACCAGGTATGTTGAGAATACTTTTGACGAAACTACACTTCGGGAAATAGCAAAAATCGGAAACGGTAAATACTACAGAGTTTCTGATAAACAGGCATTGGTCCAGGTATTTAAAGAAATCGATCAGCTAGAAAAAGCTGAAATCAAAGAAACACGATACAAAGACACCACCGATTACTATACTATCTATTTGCGATGGGCTGTTGTTTTCCTATTGCTCTGGTTAGTGACCAAATCGACTTTTGTAACAAACGTACTGACCGACTAAAATTCTGCAACTAATTTCCGTTTGTGAGGTCTTTTCTTAAACCTAAACCTAATGAAAAGATTTTCACTGGCGCTTCTTTTGTTTCTGGTTGTTATAAAAATCCAGGCACAACTTTCAAGAAATGACATTAGACATCCCGATTTCTCTGATTCAATCTCCTGGGATGAGGAAAAGAAGAACAAGATCACAGATTTTCTCTCGGATAAACTGACAAAATCCTTCATTGTTTATCACAGAGGTGAAAGAGTATATCAATACGGTGCTACCAACACTCCCTATTTGATATTCTCGATGAGAAAAAGCATCCTCAGTCTATTGTATGGCATATACATTGATAAAGGAGTCATTAATCCTGAATCCACACTTGCCGAGATAGCTATTGATGATAAACAAGGTCTAACAGAAGAAGAAAAGGATGCACGAATAATCGACTTATTGCGAGCTCGGTCCGGAGTCTATCATAAGGCTGCATTTGAAACCGCTGCAATGATCCGAAAAAGGCCGGAGAGAGGGAAATTCAAAAGGGATGAGTATTGGTATTACAACAATTGGGATTTTAATGCCCTTGTTTCAATTTTCGAAAATCACGTTGGTAAATCACTTTTCCAGGCTTTCAATGAAGATATAGCTAAACCATTGAACATGAAATTTGATACCAGCCTTCAGAAGTATCACTATGAGGAAATCTCAGAGCATCCAGCAGCACTTTGGTATTTTTCTGCAGAAGATCTTACTCTCCTAGGTCAATTGCTGCTTCAAAACGGCACTTGGAATGGTAAACAACTAATACCTTCAAATTGGATAGCAGAAAGTACTGCCTCCTACTCTAGCTGTGGAATTCGCGGTGGCTATGGATATTGCTGGTGGGCAGCTGAAGAAGGCTTTCATATACCTTTTGTCAACATCCCCAATGGAACTTATTCGGCACAAGGTACAGGCCTGCAAAGTTTAACAATCATCCCTGAGTGGGAAATGGTTATCGTTCATCAAACCGAGGTAAAAAGCCCGGATGATAAAAGAATGAAAGTTTCCGATTATGGGAAACTATTCGGAATGGTTTTGGAACAAAAACGAGTATTTCCTAATCGATAGCAAATCGAACCTGGACACTGTATTGAAGGACTATGGTTTGAAAATCAAGATCCGGAAGCGCCTCACTCTCCATAGCAAAACTTGTGGCACTTCTAATGCTCAAATCTGTATTTCTGGGATAATACCCCTGGTTGATTTCCTGTATGTATAGTGGGTCACCCACTTTATTCCCAAGCTCTTCCAGCATTCTCTGTGCTTTTTCCTTCGCAGAACGAACGGCTTCAACCTTCACATCCATTTCAAGTGATTCCCTCTCCGAATGATCAACACGAACCAGGTTGATGTTTGATATATTCAATTTCTCAAGCTCTGAAAAGACCTGTGGGACCTTTAGTGTTTCCCTCAACATGAGTTCATATCGCTTAGAAGTGTTAATTTTTTGTCCAAGCACACGATTCTTGAAACCACTAGTAAAATTCAACACTTTCACCTGCTCATCTGTGTTAATTCCAATATCAGCCAACTTTTTCAGCATATCCTTTTCCAGTTTTTCCATTGAAAGCTTACCACGATCAGCCTCATTGATGAAAATGGACAAATAAATTTCATTTGGGCTTACTTCCATCCTACCCTCTCCAGTGACCTCTATGTAGGGTATGTTATGGATATTTTTTTCATCTTGACTATACAAGAAATTCGAAGTAATTAGTGTTAGTATTAGGAAAACCTTTTTCATTGTTGTTATTTATTTTGAAAGTTACAGATATTCAATATTCAGGCCATATTTGAGAATTCTTTGATAAAAGCGTGAAAAAAATACTCTTCTTTCTACTTGTTTCGATCTCATGTCTTATTGCAAAGGGGCAAGATCAAATTATTACCAAGGCAGGTGATACACTTAACTGTAAGATTACACGAATTTCTTCAGGATACATTCATTTTCAAATATCTGACGCCACGGGTCCCATTCGATCAAGGATTGAGCGCTCAAATGTGTTATCGTTCTATCAAGCAGAAGAACCTCAACAACCACAAGGCCAAATCGGAGATCCAAAAACTGAAGAAGAGGTTGGGATCAGTGATCGATTTGCCGACCTCATTGAGTCTAACAGGTTTCGAATCGTTCTTAACACAGGATTCACGTATCAATTTGGAGGCTATGAAAATCACCCAACATCATATGCCCGACAACTAAGAACCTTCGTCCACCTGGGAGCAGACATTCAATTCTTTCCAACGGATAGATTTGGTGTTGGCTTGAAATACAACAGGACAAGTACGCCTGCACAAGAAAATTTTGATCCTTCTTTCGCCCAGGCGTTCGGTACCAATAGCATTGAAGAGAAGGTAAGGTTTCATTACGTTGGATTTTCGCTGCTTAGCCGTCAACCAAGAGGTAGCGATCAATATCTGATATATAGCATTGCTGGCGGTAAAGTCATGTACAGAGATGATGGCTTCAAGGATAACAATGTTCCATATTTTGAACATGGAGACAGCTTTGCCCTCGAGCTTGCAATAGGTTACGATTACATCCTTGATTCGAATCTTGCTGTCGGAGTGGGGTTTGCACTTAATATTGGTCGCATTAATGAGTATGAGACTCCTAGTGGCACTGTTAATGGAGCAAATTTTGATGTATCCAGGTTCGATTTGACTTTAGGGTTACGATTCCTCAAATAACTTCTGTTAAAGACTTGTTAAACAATTTGACGAGCGGTGGTATCATTTATTGATATGCTATCTTCGAAAGATCGTATGTCTTTATCGAAAGTATTAGTCATAGTCCTTGTTTCATTCTTTCTTGGTTTTTTTGGCCAAAGGCTTTTTAAATCAAATACAGACAATTCAGGCTGGCATCCTGTTTACAAAACAGACACAGATGGCACAGTACTTTACGGTAGTACAGAAGAGCTCATAAAGTTCCTAAGAAAAGGGTACGACCTCCGTTTAGCATGGGGTTGGAAGCAAAAAGATAAGTCCATAGAACACCTTGCAGATCCAATTTGGATAGCAATTATTAACGAAAAAGAAGTTATTGTCCATCTTGATCCTCAGGTCCTTTCAAGAATAGATTGGGAAGAACAGTCTGCCAATTACATTGATTCAACACTATTTGAATATGAATGGCGGGTGGTCATTTCTACCACAGGATCATTTGATGCCGTGTGGTATAACCGGGTCACAAATAAAGTGCATAGGAGATTACCTCAACAACACCCTACCACCTGGATGATTGATTTTCCAAAAAAAGGTAGAGACACAGAATCAAAACCAATTTTTTCAACTGAATAACATGAGAGTTGCAATACTGATAGTTTGGCTATTCATACCTTCGATTGTTCCTGCTCAGGACAATTGGACGCTTGTTTATCATAATGACCCTGAAGGTCAAAGTGTTCAGGGAGATATAAGTGATCTCATACAGGCAGTTCGGGATGGGAAAGAAATTCGTTTGGCTTGGTGGGCTCAAAGTCCTGCTGATCCCAAGAGAAAGGTGGAACATCTTGCAGATGCAACTTTTCTAACCATTATGAGCGACTCCATTGTGTTTGGACAAATAGAACCCATCTATGGTCAAATCCCGGATTTTAATGAGTACACGATCACATTAAAAGAAAATCTGGAATGGGTTATGATTGGCGGAACTAACGGAAGTAGTGACTCTATGACCAGAAACACAATAACCGGAGAAATATCGGGTCACAATAAGAGGAATCTGTCCTTTAAATGGTATGTAAGGAATTAAATTCCAAAACTCAAATTTCAAACTCAAATAACCTCCAAAATTCAAAACTTCAGCCTCGGTTTATCAATTTGGAATTTGAATGTTGAAATTTATTTGGAATTTGTCATTTGCTATTTGAAATCAACAGATTCTTTAGAAAAGTACAGTTGAACTAATTAAAGAGTCGAGTCACCTCATTTTCTTTACAAAGTACTCTTTTTTCCTTTTGAATGAGCGTTTGTGTAACTTTTCAATAAGATCCGCGTCATCTCTCAGAATGTCTACCAAATTATACAACGAACTAATAA
>JANQEC010000336.1 GCA_028278585.1 Cyclobacteriaceae bacterium
CCAACAATAAATTGATGTGACTACATCTTAACACGAAAGCCTGTGCTAACTATTAATCCCTACCCTCCCGATAGCTACCGGGATTGGCTGCTCAAACACTTGCTGCCTTCGCTTTGTTTCGGCACAGCTCACCACCAGTACGTCATTCCGGGAAGCCTGTCCCGTACTCGATACGGGACAGCGCAGCGGATATCCGGAATCTCTTCAAAGTTCTTAGCAGAATCAAGAATACCTCTCCAGCTCGGAAGTTACTTCCGTGCAGGTTTGGTAGATAGTTCACGGAACTAAGTTCCCCGCCAGGCAGGGTGATCTTCTTGAAATCAATACCCATTATAGGGTATTTTTCACTTAACGTTATAAATATTGATAATATTTAGGATGTAAAGGATTAATGATCCAATCCATTATTCGCAAAATGTAAATTTCCTTACTATCAAATTCAGTAGGAATCTAACATGAGTACTACTGCTATCCGAAATAACCTTTGATGTCATCGACGATTACAGCTTCTTTTAGAATTGGGTCAAAAGTCAACTTTGTGGTCCTCTCTAAATCTGCAATCGAGACCATATACCTTTTAAGGTCAAAATCTCGCGTAATCTTTTTTTTCTCCATTTCGTCCTGATCCATCAAAAAAGCCGTGTAAGCAAGTTGTTCGGAGTTCTTGAAAACAATAACCTTCCAGTATTTTCTAGGTATACGAAATGTTTCTCGAGCAATTAATCCATCCTCAAGTTCGAAATCGCCTCTGAAGGAAACATCCTTTGCTAAGAATACCGGGCCAGAAAAGCCAACTAATTTGCCATGATCTGAAGCTATTTTTCTTTCAAGGTCTTCCAATTTCAACCAATACACTCGATTAAAACTTGGTAGTTGCAATGAAATATTTGGCATGTAAAACGCTTGCTTCGCAGCAATTTCTGCTTCTCGTTGCTCTCCCCAACATACGTGTGATCGGGACATCAAATGACCTCTGTCATATCCGCTTCTTGTTGCGAGTTGCATACTTAGCTGTAGCGATTTTTGTATAAGCGGATCGGTGATAAACCTGTCATTCAGTCTCTTTACTTTCTTGCTTTGAAGTCCATCCATGTTGTACGCGGAATAATAGGCGAGCCTCCTAGCTGGATTCAAGACTGTCGTAAAATGCTTATACCTAAGAACCGCAGCTGAGCCTGTAACATCAGGCAGTTTAATGGTATGGTCATCAAGAAAGTTCTTATCATAGCCTGGCCTCACTGTGTCTATACGGGAAGGTTTAACCATTTTTTCAATTCCCCTAATTAAGGATTGCAACTCTGAGAGGTCTGAATTTCCTTTCCATCTGGTTAACTCTGTGGCCTGATATCTGGTATATTTTTCAGGTATACTATCTTCATCCAGCAGAACGGGGATATACATTTCTCGTTCTATTGCAATATCTGTTTCATAATGAACCCATTCACTGTTCTTACATCCGCTCGTCCATACTACCAAAATTGATTTACTGATCGCTATTTCGCGATCGATTTCTTTCTCCCAGCGCTTGCCGGGTTCTATACCTCTATCCCACCATACCGTCCATCCCTCTTCTTCAAGTAAGTTCACTAGAGGTCTTACTCTCTCACGGTCTGCATGTGTGTAGCTGACAAAAAGATCTGCCATAGTAGAAATTTTTAGTTATAGTTTACTCGATATTCTTCCATCTTCTCAAGAATCTCAAGCGTGATAATTCCCCTAATTCCCCCGCTATCAGATAGTATCTTTCGCTATTCTTTTGGTTGAGCATAGCGCTCTTCTAGTGGACCTCAATTCGACATAATTGAAATAGTTATTTAATGGTGAATGTATGTTTAGGTTGGTTCACAATAAGTTCATAAGTTTCCTAGTCCTTGGATTAACTCTATCGATTCACAATTTTAAAATCATAGCTCAATGAATATTTTCGTCATGTTCTTATCTCCTCTACGATAATATTCTTTTGTTTCAGAGAATTTCTCATTGAGAATTATCAATCTAAGTCCCTCATTATCTGCATGTGTTAAGCCGTAACAATGTGGCTCAACAATCCTTCTGTACCCTTCATACCAGAATTCTAAAGTGTTTCTGTTTTCTATAGCTAGTATGATTCTTTGATCCATATGAATTGGTGGGAACTTAATGGATGAAAAGTCTAAGATACTCCTTTTGTGAGTAGTTTTCAAATGACGGTGGGATAGCAAAAACGTTGATTTCGCACCCATTCACACTCTCCTTACCTCCAGTTTTTCATCCCTCGTTTGTTCAACCCATCCAACAAAACAATTATCAACCCTTCCCGAACACCACACAAATGGTTTAGTGCTATACAATATCAATGACAGTTTTCGCATAGACATTCGTGGATTTCGCACATATATAAAATGATCTATCCTATCTATTTACACTTACCAAAACAGGGGAGATGAAACCTGTTTTGCATTTAGAGTAAGCATTATTTGATACAATAAAATAAATAATATACAATGAAATCAAAGATCACTTTATTCACCGTTTTGGCTTTGACACTGTCTGTTGCTTTCGGACAAGACTCGGTTCATCAGACCATCCCTAATTCAATTGTTAAGTTTTTGCCTATCGAATTGGCCTATTCCACCTTTATGATCGAGTTGGAAGACTTCAATAAACAAGGTACCAAGAGTACTTCATTTGGTATAGGGGCAACTTATTCGGAAAGGACCGATTATGAGGATGAAAAAGTCTCCGGCATTAAAGGAGAGCTAATTCATCGCATCTATATCAGTCCATTTTCGCAGCGGACTTCGAAAAAAGGAAGGAATTATATGCTTGGAATTTACGGAGGCCTTTTTGTCAGAGGGGGATATGAAAAGATCGAAAGTGAGTTCTACTTTGGGAATGGAGCTACCTCAACAGATCAAACCAATACAAGGGAGGGCACCTGGATCTTCCCCGGGGCAATGATTGGGGTAGCGAGAACTTACTGGGATAAGCTCCTCGTAGATCTATATGTAGGCGCTGGGGTTCGGGCAGTAAATGTGGATGATTCCAATCCCAGTTCCTATGATTTTTACGGTTATTACTATCACGTATCCCCCCTTGATTATGGTGGAGTGGCACCGAACATAGGAATTAAGATAGGTCTTTGGTTGTAACTCTTCTAAGATCTTATTTTGAATAGGCTTCTTTTTTTGTCTCTTCTTACTCCAATTTCACTCCATTCATATGGACCCCTATAGCGCGGAAGTTACTTCCGTGCAAGTTGATAGTTGGTCACGGAACTAAGTTCCGCGCCAAGCAGGACCTTCTTTTTATTAGATTTTTACCTATTTACACAATAAGCAAGTGTCTGTGTATCCAATCCATCAGTTAACTCCTTAAGAGTTCCCGATTTGTCATCTGCCAAAACCTGATCAAGAGAATCGCTGTTTTGATTTAATGAATCCGCAATTAATGGAAACCTTGATTTCAAAATGACCCATCTGATTAGTGCATCATCTGAAACCTGGTGGAAGCCAATTCCTGCTAATATTAATGAACTACGTTCCAACGCGTAATTGTTAATCAACCGCTTCATACTCCTTGGATTTGGCTCTAGAAGTTTATGATAACCTTGAAGTTTATGTTCAACATCACCTAGAATACTTTCCTTCTCTGACATTCTCTTAACTGCCTCTTCTCTAGCTATAATTTTCTGTACTGGAGTTTTTGCATTTTGCACTACCGTATCTATCTCTATTTCATTATTGGCTTGCCTGATTGCTTCAACAAGCTCTTCCTTTTCTTCCTGGTACTCCTGCTTCTTAACGTCTGATTCCAAAGCATCATCACTGCCTGCATCTTGCTGTTGTTCAGATAATAAATATTTCCAATACTGTTCTAGGGTTTCTTCGGAAATCCTGGGAATACTTATTGACATTTGAAAGGTTTTTTCAAGAAAGAAATTGCCTACACTATGTCCTTGTTTTTGCACAACATCTTCTAAGTCCTCGTAATAAAGTTCAAATGATTTCTTGATCCAATTACCATCTCCTGCCACGATATAAAAGACCTTAGCAGATCTAAATAAGGTTTGTACTCCTTCTAAAAGATTGACAACAAAATCGGTATTACACCGATCGATATCGTCTATAAATATGGCTATGTTCCGATTCGTATAATTGATAATTTTCGTAAAGTGCCTTTTCAATTCATACATTGGATCCCTTACATGCGTCTTAAATTCTTTAGCAGCACTTGTAGATGCAGGAATTAGAGAACCACTGACAGCCTTGAATAGCACCCATATTGTGCCAATGATTGTGATATAAGAAGTGATGACTGAAATTGTCTTACCACCTGATTTCGAATCATCAATCAGGGATCCAAGATTCAATAAAGTAAATCCCGATGCACTGTTGAGTATAACAAAAAATGCCACAAGCCCAAGAAAGCTTACCCAATAGATCTTGTTTAGCTCGATCAAACGCCACCAGCGTTCTTTCCACCAAATTCCTCGTTTGTGCCCAGGAGAGTTTTGGATTCCTTTATATACATTATCCATAAATATCCACCAAGGAAGTTCGATGTGTTGATTCTGCCATGCATTGAACTCAACAACAACCCAATTATCGTTTCTTAGATCTTTGGCCAGCATATCCAGCACCTTCGACTTTCCACTGCCCCACTCTCCTCCCAAGTGCAGGGAATAAGAGTCCTTTTTATCTCTCCAGAGACTTTCAATATAGGTTTTAATGGCAGTTACAAAAGACTGGCGTCCTAATTTATCTTCTACGTTGAGACTTTCTGTCTGTAATTTGACTTGTTCATTGATTTTGGGACCTGATTCAGGGGGGATTCGATTTAGATTAGCGTCGAGCCAAGCTGCTTCCAATTTTTCGGCAGTCTCAAAAGGAATTTCAATTCCTCCAGCCTGATTGTCCCAAACAAATGTTTTCTCTATCCTGTTTAATTCATCAAATGTGACTATGGGTTCTTCTTCCAGGACGTCCCAATGGACTAGTACTCTGTTATAGTTATCTCCTTTCTTACTTCGTTCCGGATTCCAATGGAGTGTC
>JANQEC010000349.1 GCA_028278585.1 Cyclobacteriaceae bacterium
TTGTTAGAGAATCCATTTGCGATTGTGGAATTTCATAAGCAATTATCCAAAGCTGATACCGGAAAGTCTGAAAAGAACCTCTTAATTATTATTGATCAATTTGAAGAATTTTTTCGATTTGATAATCTAAACTCAGGTTCAAAAAAAGATTATGGATCGGATCATTTCATCAATCTGCTTTTGAAGTCTGCAGCAGCAAATGAAAACATATATGTAATAGTTGTACTACGAGCTGAATTCCTTGGAGAATGTATAAGATTCAAAGACCTGCCGGAAGCCATTAACAAAGGAATCTACCTGCTGCCAAGAATAAGTACATCAGATTTAATATCAATTATAAAAGGCCCCCTTTCTCTTGTTGACGTGCAAATTTCTCAGGTGTTGGTCAATCAGCTAATCAACGAGATGGGCAGTGAATTTGATCAACTCGCCAACCTGCAACATGTGCTCATGCGTACCTATCAGAAATGGTTAGAAGAGGACAATTCTGAGCAAATAAACTATGATCACTATGAATCTACTGGTGGGTTGAAAAAATCTTTGAGTCAGCATGCTGCTGAGTCTTATGAAAACTTAGATAATGCTGAGTTGAAGATAGTTGCCAAGATTATGTTCCAAACAATTACCAGTATGAGCACTGGAGGAGTTGGCGTTAGAAGGCCTTGTCGGCTGGAAGAGATTTGCGATGTTGCAAATTCGGCGGGTGCGACTACTAAAGAAGTCCACGAAGTAGCTAATCATTTTCGGAAATCACTTTTTCTTAGTCCATCTGTTCACGTCGTACTTCATCAAGATTCAATCATCGATATAACGCATGAGAGCCTTATTCGACATTGGCATTTGCTGCGGCAGTGGATTGAAGAGGAAGCAGAATCCGCTAATCTCTACAAGACATTGAATGAACGTAGAGAACATGGACCTGAACACCTTGAAGGAAATTTGCTTGAAAATATGCTACGTTGGAGGAAACACTATCCCATAAGTGCAGCCTGGGCCAAAAGATATCATCCATCCCTGGAAGGTCAGAAAGCAAATCTATTTGACAGAAACATGGCTTTTTTAGAACACAGTTATGAGCTATTCAAGAAAAAGCGAAAGAAAAGAAGAGTAGTTTTAACAGGTTTTCAGTTAATTCTGCTCCTGGCAATTTCATTAATTATCAGTTCCGTTTTAAGATGGGTAATAAATTAGTGTGGATCAAAAAAAAGGTCAGCATTTCTGCTGACCTGTCCATTAAAAGCTCTCCCTCTTGGGCTCGAACCAAGGACCCTCTGATTAACAGTCAGATGCTCTAACCAGCTGAGCTAAGGGAGAATGTCCTTCAAAAAGGTCTGCAAATTTATACTTATGATCCGGACCCGAAAAACTTTTTATGAAAAAATGCTTTTCAACATGATAAATAGTTGAAGCGTCCTGTATCTAAGGTTACCTGGTGACCGCGATTTTCTTAAGAATCTCTTGTCGATCTGTGAATTCCATTCGCACAATATAGATCCCGGGGGTAGGACTTGCATGCATTTGAAAGCTGTTTAATGATGCTGGACTTGAATCAAACACCCATTCCTTAACCATTTTTCCGCTTACCGTAAGAAGCTGGATCTTAAGTTGATCTGTAAAATCAACAGGTGCCTGGATAGTGAACGTTCCTTTGGTTGGGTTCGGGTAGATTCCAAAATCTGCTTCACGACCAAGCCCGGAGATTGTTTGATTTGAGCTAATGGATACCACGTTACTGTAACCCGATTGGTTCGTTCCATCCGATGACATTACCCGGTAGTAAAACGTTAATGACACCAAGACTTCCTCATCTGTAAAGTTGTTTGAGTTGGCATCCACCTGGAAGGTGTCAAAAGTGGAAAAATCTTCTAAATGAGATCTTTCAATAATGAATTCGGTCTCGTTTGTGGACATGTGTCCCCAGCTTAATCGTGTCCCGTCGAGATCAAGATCTTCTGCGGTTAGAAGTCCTGGTGCATGAAGGATATCGCTATCATTGACAGTTATGATTTGGTTCCCGGCAACCTCAGTTATCGTTGTTTTAGCGCCACCGGGCCAAACGATGGTTATTTCATCAACGGTCGTGTTCTCACCAAGCCCAAAAAAAGCTTCCGCCGGTTCCTGACCATAAAAACTATTTCCTGCAGTGATGGCACGAGACTGCACTACAGAGCCCACTTTGATACTTACCTTGCTTCCAATCGCCCAATGATTAGATCCATTCATTCGAGGCTTCACAACCAGGTAGTTACCAAAAGAGGGTGTCGTGTTGAGCTGGTTTTCTAACAATTTTATAGCAACCGGATCCTGATCCTCTTTCAACGTTTGGACCATGTCAAGGTCACCATCCCGATCATAATCAAGAGAAATCAAAGTTGTTGCATCCAGGTTGGTGTTAAAACGAGCGTCAGCGGAAATGTCTGTGAATGTTAAATCACCGTTGTTTTTCCAGAACTTTGCCTTATCGTCAATATCATACATGTCAACCGGTCCATTCGTAGCGGCAAGATCTAGTAGCATGTCATTGTCGGCGTCCATAAAGGTGATACCCCAACCCCAGCCGCCTGCACTTACTCCTGCGGATTTAGATACTTCATCAAAAAGAAGCTGTTCTCCATCACTTTTATTTTCAAATAACGCATTGTGTTTCCCAGGCAGATCTCGTTCTATGTTAGTGATGTAAATGTCGAGATCATCGTCATTGTCAAAATCCCCAAAGCACGCGCCCATATCGTTGTGCGTATTGTCCAACCCGAGGTTTTCGCCAACCTCCTCAAATGACCCATCAGCATTATTTTTCCATAACAGGTTAGGGTCATTATCAACAGTCAAGTAGATGTCTGACCAACCATTCCCACTAATGTCGAAGATCAACGGCTGCCAATAGTCTGAAAGTTTGGATATCCCCATTTCTTCCGAGATGTCTTCAAATGTTCCGTCACCATTGTTTTTGAACAGGAACACGTTTCCATTCCAATAATCAAATACGAGATCCAAATAACCATCATTGTCAATATCTCCGGCAGCTACTCCACCAAAAATTCCTTCTACCTCCTTTCCTGAAACCAGCCCGGATTGTGCGGTTACTTCTTGAAAAGTACCGTCTTGAAATTGCTCAAATAACCGGATGTAATCTTCATCGGGACATGGTCCTGAGGCTCCATGACAATCGCCGGCAACCAATAGATCCAAAAGGTGGTCTCCGTTGTAATCAAACCACAGAGCAGTCCGGCTATTGGTCCCTATTGAAACTACGGACTCAACCAACTCGAAATTCCCGTCCCCAAGGTTTTTATAAAGAACGTTATTGGAGTCTCCATTGGAAGAAATGTATAGATCTACATCTCCATCATTGTCATAATCTGCCGCGGAGACTCCACTTCCAAAAACATACGCGGGAGAGAATGTGGGGAAACTCTTTGAGGAAGTCACATCTGTAAACTGAGCCTGAGAAATTCCTATATAAGACGACAAAAGTGCCAATAGGGACAAAAAAACCTTCATACTTAAAGCAAATATAGGCTGTGCCAGTATTTAGTGCTCAGAAGTTTGTTGCTGAGTTTGGACTTTTCAATTTCTAAAAATTGTCAGAATGACAGCAAAATTTTTACTAAATCTGCAAAAAAGAGACAAAATGACATGAAAATTGATAAAAAAATGGGATGGTACGGAATTCGATTAAAGGAAGGGAAAAGAATAAGAAAATCTAAACACAATAAAAATGGGACTTATAAAGTACAATACAAACGATTACAAGCCAACGAGCTTTAGAAGCTTTTTGGATGGTTTTTTCAACGATGATTTTGGAGGTGGATCGGTTC
>JANQEC010000404.1 GCA_028278585.1 Cyclobacteriaceae bacterium
AGTATAAGGAGGACATAAAAAGAAGAAGTAGGGTAGATGGAATTTAGTCTGATAACATTAATCATTTCCTTCGGTATCATTCAGGCGTTGTTCCTGACCATGGTTCTGCTTTTTCAAAACAGGAAATCATCATCAACTGTTTTTCTGTCCCTGCTGCTATTCGTCGAGGCGCTCGGCCTAAGTGAACAAGGGTTGTACTACAGTGGTTTGATCCATGATTTTCCGTATGCATTGGGACTTTCTTATCCATTTTTAATTCTTCGACCTGTTCTTATTTATTTCTTTGCCAGGTCTTTTTTTGAAGGAAGTGTAAGGTTTAAAAAGAAACACATTATCCATATTCTTCCCTTTGTTGGTTACGCATTGATCTTCTCGTCACTTATATTCTCTTCCGCTGAGACAAAACTTGGCTATCTTGAATCCTCCAGGAATTATGTATGGACGGACAGCACCGGTGGAATTCTTTTTTTTATATTCAATAATATTATTTACTCGGCATACTATTTTTTCACTTGGAAAATCGTCTGTCAGGCCAGGCCAGCTTTGAAATTGGAAAAGAGTAAACGCGCTAAATGGGTGGCCAATTTCATTGTCTTCTTTCTGTACTTTTTTGTATTTAAATACATACTGTTTTGGCTAAATGGATTTCATGTCCTATCAAATGAACTAACGAGTATCGTTGTGATGTTAATCTCCAGCTTTACTATTCAGTTAATCGCCTGGTTCCAAATGAGTGATACGAGGTTGCCTGTTTTTAATCCGACCAGTCCGGTTCAGGAACAGGAATTGAATTCACTTTCCAAGGCACTTCAGATTGATAAAGTTTACCTGGATGACGAGCTAAGCATAGAAAAATTAGCGGTGCATTGTCGTATGAAGCATGATCGTCTCTCAGAATTGATCAGGATAACGTATAGTTCTTCCTTTAAAAACGTGATCAATGATCTTCGTGTAACGGAAGCCAAAAAACTCATCAGATCAGATCTTAATGGAAGACCTGTAAATCTGCTGGCGATTGCCATGGATTCTGGCTTCAATAACAAGGTGACTTTTTATCGCGCGTTCAAAAGGTCAACGGGTATGGCACCATCCGAGTATGTAAAACAAATGAAGTTAAAAAAGACATTGATAATTGAACGTTAACTGTTCTGCTTTCACATGAACTGTTAAAGAAACTTCTCAGATAGGCTTTACCTATAGATTCACTAGCTAATACCACCAATCAAAAAAAACGGGTTCATCTTCCCTTTTGAAACCAGTTGAAACTTTGTGCCAGCTACTATTGGATCAAAACTCATATTAGAAATGAAAGTACGTCCAATAGCCTTAGCCTCGATAATACTGTTTGTTCTTTGTGCCTCCCTGTTGTATGCACAAGATTCACCTGTGGCACCACGAGTCACAAATCTGGTGGAGTACACAGGACTGACACTAGATGATGATACCCTTAATTACTGGATTGATCTGGTCTCGATTGGTGAATCTGTCGAGGAGCAGGTAAATGACAGAAACGAGGCCTGGAGTAAATTCCTGCTGAGCCTTTATAGACATCTTGAAAGTGTTCCGAACAATTCTGTTAATGAAACCTCACTACAAGCATGGTCCCAGTTTCTTACTTTTCCGTTCCTCACTGGGAGGATACTTGATTTTCGAAAAATTGGACGAGATAAGATCTCTTCAAACGAGATTATTTTACGAACCGGGTACGGGAAAAAACACCTTCTTCTTATTCCTCCCTTCGGATTTAGTAGCGATGTATTTGAGGACTTCAAAAAACAATACCAGGATGAATTCACTTTCCATGAAGTTTCTTTCCCAAGTGGTTTGAACACACTGAGATATCCGGATCGTGAAGGTTATTTTGAGGCAAAATGGCTCTCGGAAGTAGAATCGGTGGTTCTGTCATACCTAAAGGAAGCTAATATACCCGAAATCACCGCGGTTACCCTGGGCACTGGTACCTACACTGCCATAAAACTCACCGAAAACACTTCATCGATCAAAGCGATCGTTTGCATAAATGGTCAGTACAAATCTGATCTGGTAGACCCTGGAACGGGAAGTGATGCCAGTTTAGCATACCGAAAAGCCGTATCAGAACGAGCATTTCCAGTTTCATTGGTTATCCAATTCAGTCCGGGAGTTTTGGCCAGAAACTACGGCCTTTCTATGGATCCGGTAAAAAACCAAAAATACCTGAATCAGATTACTCCTGAAAATGCCAACGCCATTCTTAGGTATGGTCAGGAGTTTAAGGCTCAGGATATTACCCCACTGTTGAAGAACCTGAAAATACCCATACTCAGTATGATTTCGATACACAATGATCAATCTGTACAAGTAGCTGATAAATCTGCCATTCGTTCGTGGGAAGAGCTGAGGATAATTGCGCCGGATTTGCCATTATACCTCGTCACGGTTCCTGAGAGCCAAAATCTTATTTTCTTGGATCGCCCCCATTTGTTTAATAGCTACTTCAGGCAATTCATGGATGACCCACTCCGTCCTGTTGAAATACATCCAACAGAACCTATTGCGACGGTTGAGCTCCCCAGCCCTATGGCATCCGTCACTCAAAACATAGAGAGCACACGCATTTCCGTTGAATATTCCCAACCGGCCCTGAATGGACGTATTGCTTTTGGGGAACTGGTGCCTTATGACAAAGTTTGGAGAGCGGGCGCTAATTCAGCCACTGTTCTTGAGACATCACGAGACATTCTTATCAATAACAGACATTTTCTGAAAGCAGGACGTTACAGTCTTTTCTTTGCGCCAGGGAAAAGTGAGTGGCAGGCGATAATAAATAAAATCCCGGATCAGTGGGGAGCATTCAACTATAAAAGAGATTTTGATGCGCTAAGATTCAATCTTGAACCTAAGCACCTGAATAACAAGCGTGAATTCCTTTTTTACGAACTGAAGCGAACAAAATTGGATGAAGTCAGTCTGATGATGAGCTGGGAAAATACGATGATATCATTTGACATAGCTTCGTATTTTGAGCTACCGGCTCCACCTGAAAAACTTGTTACAGCCTCCTGGAAACAATTGCTCACGGATAAGGAGGGAGATGGAGTGAACCAAAGTTTAACCGACGGAAAGGCGCTTTCCTATTTTCAGAGTGGTGATAGTTTGTGGTTCAAATTTGATTTGCATAAGTATGAAAACAAAAAAGCATTTGCACTTAATGTCCTGATCGATGCAGATAATAACCAGACGACGGGTTCTCCATGGTTTGGAACCAACACCAATTTTACTTTCGACAAAGCACTGACCTTATGGATGCAAAAATCAGGAAATGGTTTTCAAGGTCTGAATGGTATTATGCTTCCTGATGACTTTACCTCTGGGAACCAGAATCTTGATTACCGTAATAATCTTACCTACTACCTTGATATGGAGAGGAAAATGTATATCGCAGGTGTCCCAATTAGTGACCTACAACTGCAAGGAAGAAAAATACGATTGATTGGAGCCGTGGGTGAGTTCCAAACCTGGAACGATGATATAGGTGATGAAGAATCCGCGGTTATTACCTTAAAGAAAACAGGGACCAATTCGAATTGAGAATGATCAGGTTGAACAATGTATCTAAGTCTTTTGGAGAAATTGACGCCTTGAATAACGTAAGCCTTGAAGTGCCTGAAGGCCAGCTATTGGGATTTCTGGGGCCTAATGGAGCAGGCAAATCTACTACTTTGAACATTCTAACATCTTTACAAAAGCCTGACAATGGTGAGGTATACATAGATGGAATCAACTTAGAGCAGAACAGAGCCCTGATCAAACGAAAAATCGGATTGGTTCCCCAGGAGATTTCGTTGTATGAGGAGTTGTCCGCTTGGGATAATTTGATGTTTTGGGGACAGCTGTATGGAGTACCAGGCAGTGAGTTAAAAAGGAAAATCCAATACGGTTTAGAAATGACTGAACTTTGGAAACGGAGGAAGGACCCTATAAAAACCTTTTCCGGAGGGATGCAAAGGAGGGTCAATATTTTAGCTTCTATTCTCCATGACCCTAAGATCCT
>JANQEC010000414.1 GCA_028278585.1 Cyclobacteriaceae bacterium
TCGAACGGAAAATCATAGTAGCCTATGTTTAATATTTTATGAGACACTACAAAAGGTGAGTTTTGGTAACGCTCATCTGTTAAATACCGTCCATACAGATGATAGGAAACATCCACATCTGCAGCATCCACCACACGTGAGAAAAAAAGCTTTGACCTGATCAGTTCGATTTCCCCGGAAATTACATTTTGATCCTGGGTATTCACTGCATCGGCTAAACCTAGAACATTGGCTTCACTTTGAAATTCAAGTTTTATTACAGAATCTGATTTATAGAGAGGCTTTGTGTAGCGAACATATAAATATGCGCCTGATACTACTAACACGATGAAGCCGATGATCCAGAACTTGCTTCGTTTGAGCACATACCAAAAGCGCTCTAAATCGAAAGACTCGAAGAAGTCTTTATCAGATTCTAATTGGCCATTTGATTGATAGTCAGTACTCAATTTTTTATAGGTTCTGTATTACAACTATTAAGGTAAGAATACTTGCAGCTAAACTCAATGCTGGAGAAACATCCCGTAACGTCTCAAGCCAGGGTCTTCTCCATGGTTCGATATAAATGATATCTCCTGGCTCTACTATCAAATTAGTTTCCTGCATACCACTAATTGTACTCAGGTCAACCCCATACACTAAATCTCCTCGGATTAGCTTAATGTTCTGAGCTTTCGCACCGAGTTCTACGCCTTCAGCGAGTGCCAATACTTCTACGAGATGCATATTTTCATTTGTCAGAGGTATTACTTTGCCTCCTGGGGCTCCCAAAACAAAAACTCTTCGGTTGTTTATCCTTAGTTTAACGAAAGGATCTATATATACGTCTCCAAATTCCTTCGCAATTTGCATTTCAGCTTCAACCAATGTCATTCCGTCTATCTTCTGCTCCCCTATTAATGGAAACATAACGGTCCCATCCGCCTGGATGACGTATTGGAATATATCTCTTTGTTGCTGTGCTTGAGCATTTGCCTGCTGAATCAACTCGAAATTTGGATCAATTAACCTTTCACCCTTGTTTGTGAATACATCAAGTAAAATGATGTCATTTGGTTTAAGTATATAGTTAGATTCTACTGATTCTGTTACTTCTGCTAAATCTGCTTCTGTAAACTTCTTGTCATACTGAAACAAGATATCTTGCTTGTATGACCTGCAGCTGCTCAGGATTATTAGAAACAAAAAAATATGGCGGATCACTATAAAATTGTGTTAAAGAGCAAAAATAGGCTAAATCAGACACAGATTTTTATTTATCGACTATTTGGGCAATAGTTTCTATGTATGATTGAATTACGAGGTTTTCATTAAATTTTTCCTCAACCAGTTTCCGGGAATTAACTGAAAAAGTCTTTCTTTCTTCAACACTAAGCGCCATATAGAGACTTATTTTATCAGCAAGACTTACAGGTTTTTTCACATCAAATAGAAATCCATTGAACCCATCTTTGACCACTTCTTTGCAACCTGGCACATTCGATGCAAGCAAAGGTCTTCCCAGGGCCGCTCCCTCAAGCAATGTTCTTGGAGTCCCTTCCCGATAAGATGGCAAGACTACAACCTCATGGTCTGCAATCAATTTTTGGATATTGTCTTCATGTGGAAAATACTTAATCAATCCATCACGCTCCCATTCATCCACTTCATCTTTACTGATACTCCTTGAATGTTCTTCGTCGAGTTTTCCTACCAGAGTAAATTGAACTGATACATTCTTGCTTTTCAGTATTCTGGATGCTTCAATGAAATCCCGAACTCCCTTTTCTTCAATCACTCTTCCGATCATTAATAGCTTCGTTGGGTTTGAAATTGTCAGGTCCAAATATTGAAACCTTTTAAGGTCCAGACCAGATCCTGGTAAAAGACCTATTCTGTCATGATTCAGTTTCACTTCCGATATGAAGAGTTGTTGATCGTCTTTATTCTGAAAAAAAATATGAGTACTGTACCTGAATGCCAGTCGATACAGGCTCAGTGCAAATTTTCCAAGCCATCCACTCACGAGAAAAACAGTTCCCAAACCGCTTACATTACAAATTGTAGGAACACCTGCTATTCTACCTGCCAAGGAAGAATATATGTTAGGTTTTATAG
Source organism: Cyclobacteriaceae bacterium (assembly GCA_028278585.1). GTDB lineage: Bacteria > Bacteroidota > Bacteroidia > Cytophagales > Cyclobacteriaceae > Ekhidna. The sequence goes on from JANQEC010000414.1 coordinate 2,098, forward strand.
TGAAACAAAGTGCCACATCGGGTCTTTCCTTCGTAAAAATTTTTCTGACGTGATTCAGGTATCTTAAATCCTTGAGTGGATTTGTGCCCGTTTGGTCTAGCGGAGTGTCGATATATTTTACTCCCCACTTTTCTAATTCAACACTGTATTGATCCTTCGGGGCCAGTGAAATTACCTCATCTCCTCGATTCAGGAAAAACTTAACCAGTCCTTCCCTGAAGTTGAAAACATTCCAACATGTATTCGTAACAAATGCAATCTTCACAGAAAATGAATTATCCTTTGAAAACTTTTGTAAGCTATAATTTTGTATCCATATATGATTGAAACAAAGCAAAAGAACGAACGTGGCGTTTTGGTAGCTGTGGGATCAAAATCTACAAGCGATGAGCACCTTCAAGAATTGATGGATGAATTGGAGTTTCTTTCACAAACACTTCAGATCGACGTATTTAATCATTTCTTCCAAAAATTAGAGCATCCGGATTCTCGTACGTTTGTCGGAAAAGGCAAACTTGAAGAAATTAAAACTTATTGCATCACTGAAAAAATTGATGTCATCATTTTCGATGATGATCTATCTCCTTCTCAGCTTAGAAACCTTGAAAAAGAGCTCAAAATCAAAATTTATGATAGAAGCCTTTTGATCCTTGATATCTTTCTGAAACGAGCCAAGACAGCGCAGGCTAAAACACAGGTTGAACTTGCAAGATTTCAGTACCTCCTGCCAAGATTAACTAGAATGTGGACACACCTTGAGCGGCAAAGGGGAGGTACCGGAACCCGGGGTGGAGCTGGTGAAAAGGAAATTGAAACGGATAGAAGGATCATTCGAGATCAAATTAATGTTCTTAAGAAGAAACTGGAAAAAATTGAAAAGCAGTCTGAAACCCGGAGAAAATCCCGTCAAGGAACTGTTAGGGTGGCGTTGGTTGGATATACCAATGCAGGAAAATCTTCTTTGATGAGAATTTTGAGCAAGGAGAAAGTTTATGCCAAAGATGAACTTTTTGCTACTGTTGATTCAACTGTTAGGAAAGTTGTATTTGGCAATCTCCCTTTTCTTCTTTCCGATACGGTAGGTTTCATAAGAAAGCTTCCGCATGATTTGATTGAATCATTCAAGTCAACCCTGGCAGAGGTAAAAGAAGCGGACGTCCTCCTACATGTGATCGATGCTTCAAGTCCTTCACATGAAGAACATACCAAAGTAGTCGAACAAACGCTTGTTGAAATAGGAGCTTCCGATATTACGACCATAAAAGTTTTTAATAAAACTGATCTGCTAAATGAAGATCCTCCAACCAACGGAAGGCTTTCAGTAGCCATCTCAGCAAAAAATCGAACAGGAATTGATGAGCTTAGAAATTTAATTACAGAAGAGGTTAAGAAAGTTCATTTAAGAATATATCCCAACTATTTGCACCAGGAGGTCTATTAAGATTTTTCTGAATAGCGTAATGCCGGATAGAAGTAGAAATAAGATCTTATTATTATGATTGGTTGCCTAATCGCGCAAATTGAATCTTACATAATCTACCTTGACGAAAAGGTCCGGATTCCCATATTTTACCACGGTGGTGTTGTACTTGAGTAAGTCTCCCATTAACTCTCTCCCAGCTGAATAAAAGTCAGTGTAGGCGTTGATCCCTACTTGTAATTTTTGTGGTAGATCTGGTCTCGAAAATTGCTCGATTTGAGTCCAATTATCCTCATTGTCATATTTAAAATAGAGTGTGAAAACATCAGAAGACCGTACAATTCTTAATTGGACCCATTCCAATTTATTCGGATGGAGTTCAAGGACCGATTTGCTATTAACAGTCGTCTTGGTTTCAAAGACCGGTCGATCAACACTCCTGGCAACACCAGTAGTCAGGAAAATCCAGTTTTCACCTTCGGGTGTCCAGTCGTCAGTGGAAATGTCACGAGGAGCTCTGACCATAAGTCCGGATAAGGACCAGGTTGTCGTAGGAAAAGCAGAACTAGTCCCGCTAACCAAAAGCCTGGTCTCAACAGAAAAATTTCCAGCAATCTCCTTAAATACAAATGGAGCATGGTAGTCGGCATACCATCCGGAGGTCCATGGCTCTATTTCCAAAAACCCCTTCTTGATTTCTATTCGCTTCATCATATCGGGCCATCCTTCTTCTTGATAAAACCTCTTCCAGTTTCGCAAAGATTCTTTGTCGGAAAATTCATCAGAGAGTTGCTGGGCCCAGGCACTATTTAAAGAGAAAAATACCACCAGACCCACAGTGAATAATTTGGTTTTGTTAGCACAAGTCATCATCTGTCTATTCATTATCAATCCTTTCAAACAGTATGTTGATTATTTTCCATTCTCCTTTCCACTTAGCTAAATGGAGATATTCCACCGCATCGTACGCATGAATTTTTACTGTAGCAGCATTTTGGAATTGATCCAACACCGTGATATCCATTTTTCTTTCCTTCCTGGGAACGTGTTTACCTCCACCCTTTCTGGTCAGCTGCACTAATTCAAGGGCGGAATAGAACTCCAATCTACTCCGATTCCCTACCGAGGTAACCACCTTAGATACTGCATCCTCCTGAAATGTTGATTCCATCAATTCTTCATTTCCATCGTACCAAGCAATCATAAAATTCTTTGCTACTTGAACGATCAATTGTTGATCATTACCTTGAGCCATAGAGCCAAATTCAAACACAAGGAGCATCAAAACGTAAATTTTTCTCATGGATCTAAAGCACGTAGATTAGCCCTGATCTTGTGATAAGATTTATAAAAATTTACAATGAAAATTGCGTTTTCGGTTTTTTATCTTCTGGCTGCCGGTCAAGGATTTATGATGGCCCTGGTCCCTATGAAGCGGATCAAGTTCCGCATGTTGGGATTCTCCCTGGCAGGGTTGATACTAATCGTGAGTATTCAGCTACTTTCATATGGTCTTTCCTACAGCATGCTAATTGTTCATTTTCCCCACTTATGGGGAGTAAGCTCGATTGCATTTTACCTGATTGCTCCGCTATTCTATTTTGTATTTAAAAGTAAATCTGTTTCGAAGCTTCACTTTCGTAAGATAGACCTGCTTCATCTTCTTCCAGCAGTGTTGTTTATTATAGTAAAATCTGATTTTTTTTTCAGGGCAGGAGAAGACAAGAGGGAAATATTGGAAAGTATTCAGGTACTGACACCCAATCTTAGTACCACTTCTTTGATCATGTCAGTTCTTGCTCTCATTCAGTTAGTTGTGTATGCTGCTGCGTCATATAGGCTGATCAATAAAAATGGTGAGAACAAAGGAGAAGATATGGCACTTTTAAGAGTAGTCATGGTCTATATCTTTATTTTCATTACTTACAAGGCCAGTATTTTCTCCGGGTTCGGATACTATACGTTGATTTGTCACCTATGCAAGGTATTTATGGGTCTAAGCGTCTATTTTGTTGCATACACATTTCTGGTTTCCTCTAATAATAAAAAATATCGGAACACCAATCTTAGCTCAAGCTTTGCTGCCAATATTACAAAAAGTCTGAGCAGGCTTATGGATGAAGAAAAAATCTTTAGAAACAATCGACTGACTCTTGAGACACTTGCCTCAAGATTAAATTGTACAACACACGAACTTTCCCAGCTCATCAATCAGCATTTTGGAAAGGGATTTTCTTCGTTCATCAATGGTTACAGGGTCGAAGATGCCAAAGAATCAATTAAGAATAACCCATCTCAAAAATTATGGCAAGTGGGTTTAAATGCGGGGTTTAACAATAGAATAACTTTTAACAATGCTTTCAAGAAGGAGCTCGATTGCACCCCGTCGGAATACAAGAAATCCAGGATTTGTTAAATCGGTTTGGTTCTAGTTTTAAATTGAATGCATTCAATCTTCGAAAGAATAACAATTGATTGATTGCCGGTTCTGATTTTTCTACCTTTGCCGTTTCTAAGGAAGAAATTATTGATTCATCATTTATTCTAATATCATAAAATTTCCTGGCCCCGTAGTTCAATGGATAGAATAGAAGTTTCCTAAACTTTAGATGCAGGTTCGATTCCTGCCGGGGCTACAAGGAAAGAGGCTGTCTCAAAAGCCCCTTTTATTGTCAGGTTGAGTTAATCGAAACCTCTTCTTTGTTATGAAAAGAGACATTTCGGATGAACTCAATGTGACAATTATTACCAAATACCGGCTTTTGAGACAGCTTCTTTCCTTAAGTTCCCTAATCGTACTTATGTTTCCCCCTCGACCAACCTTTTTTTCCCAGATATTGCGTTCCATCATCGGCAGCCGGGTCTTCCAGTTTGGTTCCCATGCTATCGTTCCAACGGTTTAAATACCCAAATAAGGCAACAACCCCCAGGATTTCCACTATTTCTCCCTCATCCCAATGTTCACGCATTCGTTCTGCAAGCTCATCATCCACAGCGTTTGGGATGGACGCTGCTGCAATTGCAAAATCAAAACATACTCGCTCTGCTTCTGTGAATGCCGGATACGTCTTGTACTCCCAGATATTCTGAAGTTTATCTTCCTCAGAGCCATAACGAACAGCAGCACGAATAGTATGAGCTTCACAATAGCGACATCCGGAAGTCATACTGGCCATGTAACCGATCAACCGTTTTAATGAACTTGTGACACGTCCTTTATTTTCCATTACTGCCTGGTTCAGCTCAACAAAGGCATGTGCAATTCTCGGTCGACGCATCATTGTGAACAGACTATTAGGGGTAAAGCCAAGGGTTTCCTGATAAAATTCAGCCATCTCCCTGGCTTCATTGTTAGAATTAGGATCAAGCGGATAAACTAGCGGTCGTTTCATAGGTTAAAATTTTTCATAAAAATAATGCCCTAATCTACACCAGTAGGCATTCATTTCTGCATAGACAGTTTTTTTATAGTCAATAAATTTTAGAGCTTATCATTATTTATACCATTAGGAAACTAATCATCTCCAACTTCGTTCTATCATCCATGAAATACACGCAGCTCGGTGAATTTGAAGAGTTAGTACTACTTATTATTGGTTCTCTTGGGGATAGCGCATATAGCATTTCCATTAAAGAAGAATTCAAGCGGCACACTAAAAGGAATCCCAGTATTGGGGCGCTTCATTCTGCTTTTAACCGACTTGAAAAGAAAGGATTTCTTGAATCTTACGAAGGGGGAGCTACTAACAAAAGAGGTGGCCGAAGTAAACGATTTTATGTCATTACAGCATATGGTAGAAAAGCGTTGGATGACTCTTTCGAATTAAGATCAACATTGTATCATTCATTACCGGAATTAGGACTATCAAAGTGAATGAGTCAAAACAATATCGTCCACCAAAGTGGCCCGATAAACTTCTAGGGTGGTTTTGCCATCCGAAGCATGTGGACATTTTCCGAGGGGATGTGTATGAATTGTACCAGAATAGGCGAGAAAATGGAAGTAAGCTGGCTGCTGATATCCGCTTCTTCTTCGACATCCTGGGTCTTTGCCGACCCTATGCAATGAAGGATCACAGAATTGAAAACTCAAATAGTATATCCATGTTCAAGAATTATTTTAAGATCACGTATCGAAACCTGTTAAGACAAAAAGTATACTCGTTTCTTAACCTAAGCGGGCTTGCCATAGGGCTGGCGTGCTCCATTCTTATTTTTCTGTATGTAAATGATGAGTTAAGCTACGATAGATTTCATGAGAAATCAGATCGAATCTATCGAGTGCTTGAACATTTCGAAAGTGAAGGAAATGGCGAGCATTCAGCAAGCCAGCCATTCCCAGCCGGACCTACCTTACAAAGTGAATATCCAAGTGAAATCGCTCAGGCTGTAAGGCTATTTAACTTCCAGTCTCCAACACTGGCCTTGTCAAATAAAGAAGCGGATAAAGCATTTAATGAATCGAGGGTGTTTTTTGCAGATTCTACCTTTCTTGATGTTTTTGATTTCAAACTAATTTCCGGGGACAAAGAATCTGCACTTGACAACCCAAACAGTATTTTGATTACAGCTTCTATGGCTAAAAAATATTTTCCCGAAGATGATCCCATGGGTAAGTTCCTTGAACTACAAGGGCGGCAAAATCTGGAAGTGGTCGGTGTTTTAGAAGACTCTCCCAAAAATGCGCACTTTCAATTTGATTTCATTATTTCATTCTCAAGTCTTAAGCAATGGTACAATGGGGGGTATCCGCGAACATGGTATTGGAACCCTTGCTGGACGTATGTAGTGCTTCACGAAAATGTTACCCAAGAACAGGTTGAATCGCATTTCCCGGAGTTCGTAGAAAAATTCTTTCCAGATTTCATCAAAGAGGATGTTGAGTTGGAGCTTCAGGCACTTACCGATATCCATCTGCACTCCAGGCTTGATTATGAAATTGAAGCCAACAGCAACGTCGAAAGTGTTTACATCTTCAGTGCCATCGCACTTTTCGTATTGATTATTGCTTCCATCAATTTTATCAACTTAAGTACAGCAAGAGCAACCAAACGAGCAAAGGAAGTCGGTGTTCGTAAATCGCTCGGAAGTTCAAAATCGCAACTCGTAAAACAGTACATTTTTGAGTCGGTTTTTCTTACCTATTTGGCAATGATCATTGCGCTAATTCTTGTTGCAATTTTCTTACCTGCTTTTAATGGGTTAACTGAGAAAGCCGTTCGGTTTAGTTTTTTATTACAGCCTGTCCTTCTGAGTGGGTTGGCGACAATCGCGCTTATTGTAGGGTTGCTATCCGGATTCTATCCGGCTTTCGTTCTTTCTTCATTTAATCCAATATTGGTGCTTAAAAATGCCCATTTAAAAACAAGTGGTCTTAGCTTCAGAAAAATACTGGTGACCACACAGTTTGCTATCTCGATCAGTTTGATCATTGGAACCATTGTTGCAATCAACCAATTGCAACTTTTGCAGAATAAGGAAGTTGGATTTGACCAGGACAACATTTTGATGATCCCGGTTATCCGCTCACCAATGGGTCGGCATTACGAGAATTTCAAAAGTTCAGCCCTACAAAGTCCACACATAAAATCTGTGACTGCTGTGGAAGAAATCGTTGGAGCCAAGCACCAGGTGGCAAACTATCAATTCGAAGGAATGGACGTTTCAAAACCTTTTGCTCATTTTCATGTTCGTCATGATTATACAGAGACATTTGATATTCCAATGGCAGCAGGGCGTGATTATGATCAAACCATTCAAACGGATGATTCATTGGCGTTGGTAGTTAATGAAACAATGGTGAAGGCAATGGGATGGGGAACTCCTGAGGAAGCGATTGGGGAGCGATTCTATTTTAGAAATCAACTCAAGGGCCGAATCGTTGGGGTCGTTAAAGATTACAATTATGTATCTAAACATCATCCAATTGCCCCATTTGTTCTGACACTTGAAACAAGACCTGGAGCTTTTAATCTCTTTATTAAATACGTTGCTGTCAAAGTTGATGGAAATAATCTCGATGCTTCTATAGCAGATTTAGGAGCAGCATGGAAGTCGGTTATTCCAAACATGCCATTCGATTATTTCTTCCTGGATAGCAGGTTAAATGATTCTTATAAGGCTGAGAAAAAACTGAGTAACGTCACCATTATATTTTCTGCACTAACGATTCTTGTCGCGTGCCTTGGCTTGTTCGGGTTGGCAACTTTCAGTGTTGAACAACGCACAAAAGAAATCGGGGTTCGAAAAGTGCTGGGTATCTCTACACCCCAAATCCTGGTGTTGCTTTCTAAAGAATTTCTCCTGTTGATCCTAATTGCTTTTGCAGTTGCGGTACCTGT
>JANQEC010000417.1 GCA_028278585.1 Cyclobacteriaceae bacterium
CCAACAACCCGTAACGCGAAACCCGCAACCGACTCAGGCGGGGGCTTCTTGCTTTAGCCGGTGGCGGTCATAGGCGTAATAGGCGGCACAGGCGCCTTCCGACGAGACCATCGTGGCGCCCAGCGGTGTCTGTGGGGTACACTCTTTTCCGAAGGCGGGGCATTCGTGGGGTTTTTTCAACCCTTGCAGCACGAGCCCACTGATGCACAATTCCGGCTCGTCCACGTCGATGTGGCCCAGGTCGAAAAGGCGCTCGGCGTCGTGGTCGCGGTATTCCGGGCGGTTCAAGCGTTACAAAACAACTGCCTTGCAGTATGCCTTCCTGCTGGATCTCGAAGAAAGCAGCGATTAAAAAATTTGATTAGGATCTAAAAATAAATGAAGCCTCGAAGTAATTTCGGGGCTTTTTAATCGTATGCAAAAACACAAAGCATTCTTCAACTGGAGCACTGGAAAAGATGCAGCACTTGCTTTGTACTATTTACTCAAGGATGATGTTTATCAGGTTGATCACCTACTAACAACGGTTAATGCACATTATGATCGTGTTTCCATGCATGGCTTACGAAGGGAGTTGCTGGAACTGCAGGCTAAGTCCATAGGGATCCCCGCGTTAAAAGCCCTACTGCCAGAGCAGCCAACCATGGATGAGTATGCGGCGATCATGATGAAGGTGATCATGGAACTCAAGTCCGGTGGATGTACGCATGCCGCATTCGGAGATATTTTTCTGGAGGATTTGAAAAAGTACAGAGAAAGCCAATTTCAGAAAATGGGAATTGAACTGGTATTTCCAATTTGGCAGAAAGACACCAAATCGCTAATCGAAGAGTTTTTATCTCTTGGATTCAAGGCCGTAATTGTAGCGGCTAAAGCAGCGCATTTTGACGAATCGTTTGTAGGAACAATGATTGACCATTCCTTTCTTAACAACCTTCCTGCTAATGTAGATCCTTGCGGTGAAAATGGAGAATTTCACACTTTCTGTTTTGATGGTCCAATATTCGACCACCCCATTTCTTACGATGTTGGAGAAAAGATCTACCGGGAATACGATGCTCCGGGCGAAAATGAAAGCGATAAGAAAATGGGGTTCTGGTTTTGCGACCTACTGCCGAAATAACGCTGCTTGATTATCTTAAGGATTGATACAGAATAATCATGCTTGTCGCAGCAGAAATATACGAGAATCTCAAAGACAAATTACACGAGCTGGACAAAGAACGAGTTAAGCTCTACAATAAAGTTGAGCCGTTTAGATACGCATTCTGGACCATTCTCATATTAGGTGGATCTTTTCTGATCGCCCGTCTGAATGTATCAGGTTTGGATGGAAAATATGTCAGCGACGAAAACCTGTATTTCGTTGTAATCGGATATGGAACCTTAGTCGTTGTAACCTTAATTACTTTCCTGGTTGTTAATCACCTTAAGAAAAAACAATTCAAACAATTGTTTACCACAGAAATCTCTCCCTACATTATACGTGGACTTGATCCCTCTTTCAAGTATGAATATGAGGGACAGATTCCCAGAATGGAAGTCATAAGCAGTTTGTTATTTCCTCCTTTTAGCACCTATGAATGTCAAGATCTTGTCATGGGAGTATTAAATGGTATTCCAATCAAGTTTGGAGAAATTACGCTCCAAAAGGTTGTAGTACAAAAGGACTCTACCAAGCACATTCAAATTTTTTCTGGTATTTTTTATCGAGCTGACCTTCAGGTAAAATTTCCCACAGGAATTTGGCTAATTACAAAAGCAAATACTCAATCTATTAAGGAAGAAGGAAAAACTCGAATTGCGTTGGACGATCCATCTGTAGAGAACTACCGGATCTACACGGATGATGAGACTGCTGCAAGGCAAGTTCTTCAACCGTTTATTTTAGAGAAAATAGCGCTGCTCAACAGCAAATTGAAAGCCAAAAAGATCATCCGTCGACCGCTCTCATTTCATTTCGAAGATCAATTGGTACACATAGCCATACCTACTAGAAACAGGTTTATGGAACCGAAACTTTCAAGAACCATCGATCACGTTTCTTTTATAGAGGAGCAAACAATATTATTGAACTTTATTAGTACACTAATGGAAGATCTGACTTTAAAATAACATGGAAAGAACATCAAAAATTACTGGATCCCGCTATGTTTTAGCTGTAAAAGATTTGAAAAAATCAGTTGATTACTATATAAATGAACTTGGATTTAAAACTATCTGGACCGACGAAGGGTGGCATGCACTTTACCGGGAGAAATTCATCGTGATGCTTGGCGAATGCCCAGAAGATCGATCCGCTTTCGAAACCAACAATCATTCGTATTTCGCTTACATTGATGTAGAAAACGTGGACGATTTATATAAGGAATATCAATCAAAAAATATCGATATGCGGGGCCTTTCAGACAAACCATGGGGCCAGAGAGAATTTGCAATAACAACGATTGATGGACATAGAATCACTTTTGGAGAGGAAATCCAGTAGCATATCCCAAATCCTTACGCAATCCAACATTCGCTTCTATGAATCTTAGCTAACATTTCGTATCTTTATTAAGCCGGATGGTTGATTTGAGGTGTAACGCTAAACTACAATGAAATGAAACGAAGAATCCAGGTAAAGTCACAACAAGAGGTTGATGATATCATGTCAACCCTGGAGCAGTCCAAAAACATTTTCAAACTTAACAGTTCTGATTCCGAAGTTGATTTTGAGTTTGAAGACCGATACTACCAGTTTTTGGTAGATAAAATTGAAATGCTGGGGTACTCCAAAGGGGATCTGGTAGAGGCCTAAACGGCTTCCATGGACGAACCACTTCTATCTCACCCTTCCCAAAGAAGGGTTACAGTAATCTTTTCGTCTTTATTTCAATGTACTTATTTACAACATTTGTATTTAAGTGCTCAGGACTTGTATAGAGTGATAAGATCCCATTGTGTGTTAGAACCGATTGAATGTTTTGTTTTTCGTCTTCGATCTGCTTAGCTATAGATTTATTGTAAACATCAATGGTTGAATTTGCTGTCTCATTTATCACCTTGTCCAGCTCAGTATTTTTAAAAAAAATCAATAAAAGCAGGTGATGTTTGTTGATCAACTTCAGGTACGGAAGTTGTCGTTCCAATGCGTAAATCGATTCGAAATTGGTGTATATCAAAAGTAAACTTCTTTGTTTCACCTTTTGCTGGATATACCAATAGAGCGTGGCAAAATCATGTTCATTGAATTGAGTCTCCTGATTGTAAAGTGTCTCCAACAGATAACTAATCTGCAAATTCCTTTTTTGGGCTGGTATGAAGGTCTGAGGTTTGTGTTGGAATGTGATAAGTCCCGCACGATCACCTTTTTTAATTGCCACATTTGAGAGGACAAGTGATGCATTCACAGCATAATCCAACAGGGTCATTCCTTCAAAGGGCATTTTCATTGGACGCCCTTTATCAATAACAGAGTAAATGGGCTGAGATTTTTCATCTATGTAATGATTCACCATTAAATCCGTCTTCCTTGCAGAAGCTTTCCAGTTTATGTGACGGGGATCATCTCCTAATACATATTCCTTGATGTGGTCAAATTCTGTACTTTGGCCAATCCTTCTCATTCGCTTTTGCCCACTCATTCTCAGGTTTTGAGAGATTGCTGCCAATTCATACTTGTGCAAATTGAGAAACGATGGGTAGACTTTAACCATTTGAGATTTGCCAAAAATCTGCCGGCGTGTTATTAGCTGAAGGGTTGTCGTTGACAATGTATTCGATCTACCAAAAGTGTACTCTCCCCTTTCTGTTGGCCGTAAGATATAAGACTTCATCACTTGCTTTCCAGGCAAAAGTTTCATCGGAATTTTATGGTCCCTCTTCTGAAATTTAGCTGGCATCTCGTCAATCAGGCTTGTAGATATGGGGAACTTATAGTTACTAACTAGATGGAATACAACTTCATTTTCATCTCCATTTGAAAACCTTTCCGGAAGCTGTCGTTCCAATAGAATTTTTCCTCCACTCCAGAAAAGTAATATACAATCAGCCAGGGTGAGAATGAGAAATGCCAACGTCAATCCCTTTGCCAGGCTGAAAACGAAAGGAATGTAATACCCTATGAATAGCAGAATTACCAGGGAAACTCCTGTTACATAAAATCGATATGTTGGAAAGATTTTCATTCAGTTCTTTAGATCCTTCGCTTCGCTCAGGATGACATTTCAATCGCTAATCGTGCTGTCATGCTGACAAAGGAAGCATCTAATCAAGTTCATCGTTTTCCACTCACTTCGGCACTTCCACCTGTTGCAGGATCTGATCTGTTACTTCCTGGATGGTAATGCCTTGAAGTTCAGCTTCAGGCGCAAGTATGATCCTATGTTCAACCACTGGCTTAAACAATTGCTTGATGTCTTCCGGTGAAACAAAATCCCTCCCCTGAATTGCAGCAAAAGCTTTGGAAGCCTTCAAAAGATCAATAGATGCTCTCGGTGATGCGCCCAGATACAATGAATGGTGTTCTCTTGTTTTGGCTATCAAGTTCACAATGTAATCCATTAAAGAATTCTGCGTGACAATCGCCTCCAGGTTCCCTTTTAAAGCAATAACTTCTTTCTTTTTGATGACTGGTTTGATAAAATCCAGCTTGTGATGATTCGTGTTTTTACTCGTCATCTGAAGTATTTGAGATTCCTCAGCGCCTGATGGATAATCCACTACTATTTTGAAAATGAATCGATCCAACTGGGCTTCCGGAAGTCGGTACGTACCTTCCTGCTCTATGGGGTTTTGTGTGGCCAGTACCATAAACAATTCTTCCAAAGGATAGGTCTCCCCATCATTGGACACTTGCCTTTCTTCCATTACTTCGAACAAAGAAGCTTGTGTCTTAGCAGGAGCCCGATTGATCTCATCAATAAGCAAAAGATTCGTAAAGGCCGGACCTTTCTTGTAGTCAAAAGAAGCAGACTTAGGGTTGAATACAGAAGTGCCAAGCACATCCGATGGCATAAGGTCCGGAGTAAATTGGATTCGCTTGAAATCAGAATCAACAAGCTTCGAGATCAGTTTTGCAGCTAGTGTCTTAGCTATTCCCGGAACACCTTCGATAAGCACATGTCCTCCTGCAAACATCGCTGTGAGCATCAAATCTAACATTTCCGATTGACCGATCAGTGCTTTAGAAGCTTCTTCTCTTAGTTTCGTTATCTTTTCAGAAAGACCTGAAAGATCTGCTCTATTTTCAAAATCACTCATTTAAATAATTCTATTTTTCTCGATAAATCAATTAGTACTTTTTCCTCAATTTGAGGTTGTGATTTCACCACCTGGATTAACTCAAATGTTTTGATCACATGTTCTCTGTCCACATTGCTTTTGTATGAAAACAGTTGGTAGAATTTTTCAGTGAATTCTACACGGACATAATATTTTTCTTTGATCTGCATTAGAAAATGGTTTACCAGTTTCATAGCTGCATTCTTGTGATTCCTTTCCCGGTAAAAGAGTGCCCCAAGTGTTTTCACATATTCAATCGTTGTGTTCTGAGGCGGAAGTATAACGGGAATTGCTCGTTGCTTTCTTCTTGAAGAAATGACCAGAAATAATACAATCAAAAATAACCCGAGGTACAACGACCATCTGAGGGGCTCAACACCTAGAAAATATCTCAGCGGCGTCTCGGGTTCCCCCTTTCCAGAATGATAAAACATGGTGTAGTTCACATTGGCTGTAGGTAATTGAGAAAGTAATGCTGCAGACGCCTGATAATTGTTATTGAAAAGCAAACCAAAATTCGTGAAAATTCCAGGTGTAGAAACCAATGTCAATCGTCCGGCTTTAACTTCTTTTGTGACGGCTATAGGTCCTTCTGTTATTGAAGCCAGAACCTCCCATTCCTCCATGTCTTCAATTTCAAAATAATTGGATACGAGGCTAGATGGGTAAGTGTATTCTGATGAGTCAAATAAGGTAATTGTAGTTTCAGGTGCTTCAAAAATGCTTTGATTCAAAAAATGGTATTCAAAGTGAGAATCAAATTCAAGTGTGTCTTTCAGTTTTTCATTAAATGAAGCTGCCGCAATGAAGAGATTTCCCCCTTCCTCCAGAATGCTCCAAAGGTTATCCAAATCTGTCCCATTAATACTAACCTGGTCAGCGAGTATTAAGATGTTCTCGTTAGCACCGGATAATTCGGATAAAGTCAGGCGTGAAAGTTCAAATCCCTTCTCAAAAAGATCTGTTGACCGTTCATTTAGAATGTAAGCCCCAAAAGGGTTCTTATCATTTACATTGTAAGTAACAGTCCAGTTAATTGGTTTTGGAGCCATGAAATCCAGGATAACATAGGCAATAAACAGTCCAATGAATACATAAATGAAAATTCTGTCTTTTTTCATTTGAGTTGTTCTTCTATTGAAACAGCTAATTTCCTCCCCTCGTCAAACTCATTGTTACCAACAGTAAAGTCTCCGTACCATGCGTGTTCAAAAAGTACGGTTAACGAGTGGTAGGTGGGAACAACATTTTTGTCCAGCTCTTTCTCATAATCATAGGGAGATTTCCAGTCTCGAAAAACAATTACATCTTTTGCATGAAGTAAAGCCAATGTTTTGAGGTAGAGGTACCGGATCGCTAGTTTAAAGTGTTTCTTGCTAAGCGCAGTATTAATCAATTCATCATAATCTAATTTTTCAATGCCCTGAACTGAACTTGCATTGGAAGCAGCGAAAAATTTAGCTTCTGATGAAAATCCACTTCCATACTTTAACCGGATAATGTAAAATATTGCAAGCCCCAAAACCACTAGTAAAATGATATAAAAAAGCACATTCGATAGCCACGGTGTATTTGGGTTGCCAAATATTTTGGCAATTAAGGCGGCAAACCACCATTTTATTCTTTGCCATATAGAGGGTGGCTGTATGGTCAGATTCATGTAAACGAAATCATCATCAGCAGCATAGCTTGACATTTCTATTTCATCAAACAGCCTGACAGAATTATCCTGGTCTCCACCTATGATTAGGGAAGAAAAAAGGAATAGAAATACTACTATGAAAAGTTTCTTACTCGCTATCAAAGTCTTTGATTTCATTCATCAACCCTCTTCCTTCCGACCGCTCAACCAAATTGGAATATTGATACCCTAATGCCACAAGCGGAATAGCGTAAGTAATGTAAGTCCCCACCATTGAAACGGCCATAGCGAATGTCATGTAGCCCGATGAAAACAGACCCATTATGGATGTTGGGTCGCCCGAACCTGCCTCTATTTCTTCAACAACAGAAAACATTTCCATAACATAAACAAAAATGAATGGTACTGAAAAAACCACCTGGACCACATAAGCGATGAGATACGACACAAATAGAAGTCCAAATGTGCTCCACCATTTATCTCGAATAAGAGAAAATGACTTGCTGAATGCGGTCCCAACTCCAACATTTTCAAACATAAAAATTGGATATGCCAGAGATAGTGTTACAGCCAGGTAAATGCCTGGAAGGAAGAAGAAAAACATTCCTACAATTGTCACCAATGAAATAAGAAACCCAAGTATTAAGAGTCCACCGTATTTCGACAGGGCCAATCTTAAGACCTCTCCTACGCTTGATTCTTTTGCAACTCCGTCATTATACAATTTCATATAGGAAAAAGTGACACTTACGATCAAGGTAACAGTAAGCCAGCTTACCAACATCATTAAAAAGTAATTGCCTCCCAACAAGGAAAAGAAGTTCACCAGGTCTGGCGGAGCTCCCGATCCAGTTTCAAAACCGAATGAGAAAAAAGAAGACATTACATTTTTAAACACGATACTTAGCAACAATGCCGCAGGACCTCCGATCAACAGCAGACATAAAAACAATCCCTTAAAGTTTTCTCTCAAAAACTCGATGGTGGCATTGATCTTTCTTCCAAAATCCCGGAGTTTGTAAAATTCAATTTTTGGAGTTTCCATGATGTGTTTTGATGGGTAGGTAAATGAAGTAATATATGATAAAGAAAAGTGAACCCAAGATAATAAAAAGCTTGGCAGCCAATGGCCATTCGGTATATCTGGTAAGGAACGACTCTATAAATCCTGCAATAATGAAAAAAGGGAAAAGGCCCATCACAATTTTCAACCCACTCTTCGCTCCCTGACGAAAGGAATACGCTCGCGGATAGGTTCCGGGAAACAATAGCGCATTCCCCATTCGAATGCCCGCACCACCAGCAATGATGATTGCTGATATCTCGATTGTACCGTGTACCCAAATGGATAAAATGGTTTCGTCAAACAGGCCATATTGAGCAAAAAAGTAGTGGAATGCTCCCAACATAATTCCATTTCTGAAAAGTATAAATCCTGTTCCAAATGAGGTTAAAACCCCTGAAACAAAAGCCAAAAACGATACCCGAATGTTGTTAGAGGTAATCGCAAAAAACATGTACCATTCGTCGGTACTTCCGTAAACCCCCATAGGGTTTCCATCTTTAATGTTTTGAATGGTCATATCTACATAAGCATCTCCTAGTATCAATCTGGCAAAGGTCTCGTCATTTGCTGTTGATATGGCTCCAATCAGCACTCCTATAGCCATTATCAAAAAAGAGTAAAGCATCGGCATTCGTGCTTTTTGCATTTCCAATGGCACTTCAGTTTTCCAGAATTTTATAAACCTTCTATTGCCTTCAGGTTTGTTTCTGTAAATAAGATTGTGAACCTTGAGTGAGAGTTCATTTAGGTATACCGTCAATGACGTTTTAGGATATTTTGCTTTTGAGAAAGCAAGGTCTTCTGTCAGGTGCACATAGATCTTCGACAGATCATCTGACGAAGGGCTTCTGTTTTCAAGGATCTTTTCATACTCCTCCCACTTCTCCTTATTAAGCTTTACAAATACCGATTGTTTCATCAACTAACCAAAAGTGTATTAAGCAAATATGTTAATTATTAATCGTGGTTTGTATAAGCTTGCGATGAAAATTGATGGTGCTTCGAATATGTCAAAATTCGTAACGAATCAAAATATTGAAATAGACCTGGAAATTGCAAGTCTTGGTGAACGGATACTTGCTTTTTTTATTGATGCAATCATCATTTTTTTCCTTTTAATGGCCGTTTCTATCACGGTCTCCAATATGAATCTGGATGCATGGATCATTGGCATTATAGTGCTTCCATTCATGTTCTATTCACTATTGTTTGAATACCTTGGAAATGGACAATCCCTTGGAAAACGAGCCATGAACATCAGGGTTGTTAAGCTTGACGGAACCACTCCTACGCTCAGCAGCTACCTTCTTCGATGGCTTTTTCGACTCATTGATATCTACGTTTTATATGGTGGTGTAAGTGTTATCTCGATCATTGTGACTGAAAACGGACAGAGAATCGGTGACCTTGCCGCAGGTACCATTGTTATAAAAGTACCAAGTGTAGATATGGGCAACGTTCTCAAAAGTCCGGCAAAACCAGGTCATGTGGTAACATTCCCAATCGTGAAGCAATTGAATGATCAGCAGATTGAACTAATGAAGAAAGCATTGGAAATGAGGCGGCAAGGATTTAACAAGGAAGGTGTTACAAATCTGGCAGAAAAGCTAAAAGCGAAATTCCAAATCGATACCGAACTTCCGGATGTAAAATTCCTATACACGATCATCGCCGATTACGAGCATATAGCCAACCAGGAATTTTGAAGCACAAAAAAACCCTCAAATGAGGGTCTTAATTTTTAATTTCATTTTCACTATTTCTTAACTACGAGTGAACTCGCAATCATGTCATGAAGCCCCTGCTTCTTTTCCGTGAAAGCAGCCA
>JANQEC010000167.1 GCA_028278585.1 Cyclobacteriaceae bacterium
GCTTTCTGTCCTCGCTATATGTGTTGGTCAACCTATAAAATTCATTGGTAGTGGTGTCCAAATCATAAATGAATAAATTGAAGTTATTGTTAAGGTTAGCAAACGGTACATTTTCAACATTTACAGAATCATTAACCCGATTTGAGCTAAAAACGAATGCAGCGGTTCCAGGTACAAAAGCAGGGTCAAGATCATCGTAAACATCTCGCGTTATCCTTCGTAACGCGTTTCGTCTCATGCTTATTAGAAACAGGTCATTTTGTCCGTCAATATCTCCGGAGATTATAGCAAGCTTTCCATTGTCGTTAAATGAGAAACTTTCAATTTGACGAAATCTATTGAGTGGTTTCTGGAATTTTTTTCCTGACTCTAAATTGAACGTATTCAAGTACAGGAATCCTCTTTTGAATAGAATCACACCCAGTGTCTCATTGTCCTGCCAGTCAAGAAGAGGGAGTGCTTTGTCAACATCCTGGCCATTTATTTTATATCCACCCTCAGTTATTTTTTTCACATTGCCGGTTTCAAGGTCTTGAACAAATACCTGATACTTTCCTGATTTGAGTGTTGCATAGGCTACTTTGTCTGCATCGTTGTTAAACCTGATTGATGAATTGATAAGATCTTTGTTCCCCCTGATCTTGTCAATAATGTCTTCTTCTGACGAAACTTTGTATCCCTTGGCCACTTCTTCTCTTTGGAGGAGATAGTAATTCTGCCAGTCATCCATGAATGATTTGAATGATAGGCCGAGGGTATTGGCAATGCTATTTTCTTCTTTTCGAATGATCCTGGTTAGATTCAGAATATTGGAGATATTACTTTCCCCATATTTTACAGCGATGTAGTTCCAAATACTTTGTCCGATAATGGCGGAGGATTCCTTGTCGATCCGCTTAAGTTTCTTGATTTTTTTCCTACTCATGTAATCGCGTAGGTAGTCATCCATTTCCCGGGTCCATCCATATGCCATATACCTGGCTGCTCCATCAATAAACCAATCCGGAAGTGTTAACAGGTAGCTGTTCTGAAAAATTTCTGCGAGACTACCACCATACATCATGTCATTTATAAGTGTGCTTGTGAGCTTCAAGAACAGGTCTTGTCTGAATTTGGAAGCTTTACCAGGATAAGCAACTTCTACCTGTAGTTTGACAAAGTCTGTTCTACCACCTATTGTGTAGACTGCCCCATCTATTCCAATGTTGCTTTGTTGCAAATCATGGATTGAATTATAAATTAAGATCTTGGTTTTGTTGTAAGGTGCATATCCCAGCTTGTCCGTTAGATTGACAAACTCCTCCTCAAGAAAATCGATCGCTTCAAGCGCGTATTCCTGACCCCCTGGATAGTAGTAAATGTCAAAGTTGTTAGTGCTGTAATAGTACCAATCAAAGCTTTTGTACTGTATCCGGTTTTGACCAAATGGAGTGGTATAGTGCTGCGCAAACGCAACATTAGCGACAAGTGTGAATAATAATACTCTAATAAACCCTTTGAACATCTGCTTCAGTTTCAATCTTCGTTTTCCCTTCCAGAAAATCCACAAAATTAGTGGCAAAAAAAGGTGTTAATGAAACACCTTTTGCACCAAACCCATTAAAGATACCCAATGTTTTTCTTTCCTGGTGCAGTCCTATAAATGGTTTTCTGTCAAAAGTCGCAGGTCTGATACCTGCTCTTTTGTCTTTTATACGGTAAGGACCCACAAAAAGCTTGCTTAGCCGTTGTTTTATACTTGAAATTCCTTCTGGTTGTGGTTCAAACGACAAATTTTTGTGATCATAGGTGGAACCAATCGTATGAAATCCATTTTTTGGGATCATAAAAACACCTCTGTTGATTATATAATCTTCAGGTAAACCGCACTCAATATCCATCACCTCTCCTCTAACAGGCTTGAAGGGAAGATTGTTAAAAAACGGGTTGTCTTTGTTTGGACCCTCACAAAAAATTACTTTACTAGTTTCAATCTCTTTGTACATTATTTTCTCACTCACAAATTCCATCGCTTTGTAATCAAACATTTCAGACCGATACAGTCCCTTATCTACCAGGAAATCTCTGAAGGAAGAGATAAGTAATTTCATGTCGACGTATCCTGATTTTTTTAATATAATTCCACCCAGTTCATCCTGAATATGTTGAAATCCTATGGATTCAGACTCAAGTTTTTCTACAAAGTTTAAATAGCCGGGTTCTTCGATTTTGGTTTCCCATTCATTTTTTTCTCCAATCGTATTGAAGGGTCTATAAATAGGTATTTGATGTAGAAGTTTTTTGTTTAAAAGGGTTTCAAGCTCCTGGTATTGATTTTCGAGTGCAGGAAAGATTTGATCTGCTAGCCAGGTTTTAGTCATTTTTTTTCCGGTAATTGGATTAAATAATCCAGCCGCTTTGTTGGAAGAAGTGTTTTCGGTTTCATAATTAACTACAAGAATCTCCTTGCCGCGTTTTATCAATTCATGGGCCAACCAGGAACCTGCAATTCCTTGTCCGACAATTATAAAATCTACCTTTCTCCCAAGCACTTTACTTTTGCATTTACTTTAAAGGGGGCTCAAAGCTAATCACATGCGCATTAAGTCATTTGTATTCAATCCATTCTATGAAAATACTTACGTGATCTCTTCAAACTCCGGAAATGCTTTCATATTCGATCCGGGATGCTATGAGGATTTCGAAGTGGCTGAAATATCCGAATTCATTGAGAGTGAGGGGTTAACTGTCAAAAGCATCGTCAATACGCACTGCCATATTGATCACGTGTTGGGAAATGAAGTTCTCAAAAGGAAATTCAATTGCCCATTGATGATACCGCAAAATGAATTGGAGATCTTTAGTGCTGTTGTTGCGTATGCGCCACAATGGGGGATTTCCGGATATCAACATGCTGAAGTAGATGAATTTCTGAATGATGGTAAGGATTTGACACTGGATGAAATTACACTGACTATGATCGAAGTGTCAGGTCATTCACCAGGTCACTTGATTTTCTACGAAAAAAGTGAGAAGATACTAATCGGAGGAGACGTACTTTTTAGAGAAAGCATTGGAAGGACAGATCTTCCTGGTGGAAATCACAACGACCTTCTGAGAAACATCCAGGAAAAAGTGTACACACTTCCTGAAGATGTTACGGTCTATCCCGGACATGGCCCTGAGACAACCATTGGATACGAAAAGATTAACAATCCATTTGTAAAAGGTTAATCTTGTTTGCCAAATGAAAAAGCACATTCCCAACATCTTAACCAGTCTGAATTTAGCCATCGGGTCAGCGGGTATTTTCTATGTGTTGACAACAGACTACAACTATGCCTTCTATTTTGTGATTATAGCTGGGATTTTTGATTTTTTGGATGGCTTTGCTGCTCGTCTTTTGAAAGTGAAGTCAGAAATGGGAAAGGAACTGGATTCTTTGGCAGATATGGTTTCCTTTGGGTTGCTACCGGCTTTTTATATGATGAAAATGTTGGATAATACTTCTGAATTTTACTGGCTGGCTCTTCTAATAGCAATTTTCTCAGCCCTCCGTCTTGCAAAATTCAATTTGGATGATTCCCAATCAGATAATTTCGAAGGTTTACCCACTCCAGCCAATGCGATAATGCTTACTTCATTGTTATATCTGGGTTACCAATTACCTGAGATGACACTTGTCGGCATTGTTGTGATGTCTAGTCTCCTTTTGGTTTCTAGGCTGCGGCTTATCGCGCTGAAATTCAGAACATTCGGCTGGTCAGGAAACGAAGCACGATGGGTATTGATTTTTGGATCTCTGGTCTTGTTTTTAGTCTTCAGGTGGACATTTATTCCACTTCTTATTCCATTTTACATAGTTGTATCGATTTTGTCGAATGTTTCATTGAACAAGAGTTGATTTCTAATGAAATTTTGTGGTGATTATAGCGTTTCTAGTACCGTGAGAAAGCTAACCTACATTTTTACCTTTTTCATATTCACATCAACCTTTGGCCAACCATCTGTGCTATCTGAAGGAAGCTGGTATAAGGTTGGAATTACTGAGACCGGGATCTACAAATTGACCAGGTCTGACCTTGAAAATCTTGGGATAAGCATTGGCTCTCTGGATCCCAGAAAAATCAGCGTATATGGGAATGGAATCAAAGGAATCTTACCACAACCAAATAGCGAATTGCGACCCGTTGATCTGCTTGAAAATTCAATTTTGATTTCAGGAGAAACTGATGGAACCTTCGATGAAGGAGATCTTTTGATCTTTTATGGCGTTGGCCCCAACAAAGAGACATGGTCTGAGGCTGGTTTTGAATATGAAAAAAACATCTATTCAGACACAGCCTATTATTTCATAACGGTTGGGAATAATGATGGAAAACGAATTCAGGCCAGGAATAATCAGGTAGGTTCCGCTATCTCAGTCAATGACTTTAATGATTATCTCATTTTTGAAGAAGATGTAACCAACATTTTAAATGCAGGAGGTACTGGAGGGTCAGGTCGAGGGTGGTATGGTGAATTGCTCAGCGATGGAGATGATTTAACGCACGATTATTCCATAGATGGCCTGACATCAGATGTTACTATTGATATTCGAGGTGTGAGTCAATCACCAGTATCAAATTCATTTACCGTTGCATCAAATGGGACATTGGTTGGAGAATTCATTCTGAACTCCATTCCTACGGGTGATGGCACTACTTACAGTATCAAAGCCAGAGATGGTTCAGGATCTTTCTCTATCACTCAGTCAACAGATCTTCAATTGCAAATAACTTACGAGGGTAATAGCCCGACTGCTCGAGGGTTTTTGGATAATTACCAGCTCACCTTTAAAAGAGTATTGGCCTTATACGGATCTCAGACTTTTTTCAGACACATTTCTAATCAGGGAGAATTGTTGGATTACCAGATAGCGAATGCTTCAGATGCTACCCTCTGGAATGTGACTGATCCAATAAACGTATTGAGCCAGCAATTTGATGTGAACGGAACAGCTATTTCTTTCCAAAGTCAGTCTGGTGAAATTGAAGAGTTTGTGGTTTTTGTTACCGAAGACCTACCTACACCTACATTAATTGGGACTGTTCCAAACCAGAATCTAAGAGGTGACCCCAATTATGAAGCTTTGATTGTAAGTAATGAACAGTTCCTAACCGAAGCAGAGCAATTGGCACAATTTCACAGAACCTATGATGGACTATCAATTAAGGTTGTCACACCTCAACAAGTGTACAATGAATTTTCTTCTGGAAGACAGGACGTCACGGCAATCAGAGACTATACAAAATATGTCTATGAAACTGGAGGCGTGCTAAAGTACCTTTTGCTATTTGGCGATTGCTCTTTCGATTATAAAGACAGGGAAAACAACAACACCAACTTCGTTCCAACTTACGAATCCAGAAACAGTTTTCACCCGATCTTCAGCCATTCTTCGGACGATTATTTTGGGTTTTTTGAAGATGAGGAAGGAGAATGGGAAGAAAATTCGGCCGGAGATCACACCATGGAAATCGGAATTGGAAGATTGCCTGCAAAGTCCAGGGAAGAAGCCCAAACAATGGTTGATAAGATTATCTATTATTCAACCAGTCCAAACACCCTGGGGAAATGGAGAAATCAAATTGCATACCTTGCTGATGATGGTGATGGAAATACACATGCAAGTCATGCGGAACAGCTCTCAGACCTGGTTGATACAACCTTTTCCCAATATCGCATAGAAAAAATACTCTTGGATGCTTTTAACCAGGAAGTGGCTGCAAATAATGATGAGTTTTCCCCGGAAACGACAAGAGCACTTAAAACAAGAATTAAAGAAGGAACTTTCAGTATCAATTTTATAGGCCATGGAAGCGAAAGATTATGGATGCATGAACAGGTACTGACCAATGACTTAATCGAAAACCTGACCAATCTTGATAAGATGCCCATCTTCATTACCGCCACCTGCGAGTTTGGTCGTTATGATGATCCACGGTTAGAGTCTGGTGCAGAAAAATTGCTATTAAGTGATAATGGAGGAGCAATTGCACTACTTACCACCAGCCGACCTGTATTTGCCAGTACGAACTTCGAACTTAATGAGGCTTTTCATCGCAACGTTTTCAGAAAGGTTGATGGAAAGTCGCAGCGATTGGGTGATATAATAAGAATTACAAAAAATGAAGGGCTGCAAGGACCAGTGAACAGGAATTTCACACTTCTTGGAGATCCGATGTTGTTACCAGCTTTTCCAAAGCTTGACATTACCATTAACGAACTGACCACCGAGCCAGACACCTTGAGTGCATTAGAGGAAGTCACCTTCACAGGCCAGATTGAAAGAAATGGTGTGATCGAGACGAATTTTAACGGCACGATCGATATTGTCATTTTAGACGAAAAGCAAAATTTCAAAACCAAGGGTCAGGAAAGTGCGCCATATAACTATACCGTAAGGAGCAACGCATTGTTTCGTGGAGAATCTACCGTAACAGATGGTATGTTTTCATTTACATTTTTAGTCCCTAAGACCATTACATATCAATTCAATATTGGGAAGATGAGTTTGTATGCCTGGGATGAAGAGCAGAACATTGATGCCTCAGGATCTTCTAGGAGATTTGTAATGGGTGGAACCAATCAGAGAAGTGTTGCCAATACAGTAGCTCCGACGATCGAAATGTATTTGAATGATGAATCGTTCCAAAATGGATCAACAGTGAGTGCTTCCTCCATTCTATTTGCCAACATCAGTGATGAAAATGGAATTACAACCACAGGGAATGGATTGGTTCAGGGTATTACTCTCGTGTTGAATGATGAGGTCATAAACCTCAACCAGTTTTATTCAGCAGATTTGGATACCTACCAAAGCGGGACTGTTGTTTATCCTGTTCAGGATTTGGAGCCTGGAATATATACAGCCACACTCCAGGTATATGATACCCACAACAATATGGCTTCTGAGGAGATTAGATTCATTGTTTCGGATGAATCCTTTCTTTCACTTTTTAATATGCAGGCATATCCCAACCCATCATTTAGAGAAACGACCTTTTCTTTCGAACACGACAGAGAAGAGGAGGACTTGGAAGTTTCCCTCATCGTATATAATTCACATGGGGACATTATGTACACTTCTACCTACGAATATCAGAATAGCAAGCGACTTGTCGAGTTAGAATGGTTCAACAATACGAATTCAGGCCAACCATTGCCCACTGGGCTATATTTCTATCGCCTAATAATAGAAAGCAGATCTGATGGAGCGATAAAAGAAATTTCAAATAAACTCGTTATCAATGATTAGAAACCTAACCTGTTGATCACTTTTAAAGCACAATGGGGCATTTTGCACCTAAAAATTGTAATTTTGACATCCTTTTTTAAAAACATTCGAATGAACCAACTGCTGAAGAACTCGCTCACGATTCTTCTTATTTTTATTTCGATACATTCTTTTTCACAGTCGAATAGGATTTTTGGTCAGGACAGTTTGAGTCGACCAATAACAGTGTCTGTGCCCTTTCTGACTTTTGCTCCTGACAGCCGGGCATCTGCGATGGGAGATGTAGGTGTAGCAACTAGTCCTGATGCAAACAGTGCACATTGGAACAATGCCAAGCTGGCATTTATTGAGACAGATCTTGGTTTTTCATTTTCTTACTCGCCCTGGTTGGGAAACATCGTAGATGATATGTCATTGAATTACCTGTCATTTTACAAAAAAATTGACCAGACACAAGCCTTTGGAGCATCACTTCGATACTTTGATCTGGGAGAGATTGCTTTGTTCGATGAGTTTGCTGTTGCCCAGGGAATTGAGAATCCGAGTGAACTTGCTGTTGACGGTACATACTCTAGAAAACTCTCGGAGAATATGGGATTGGGAGTAACACTTCGGTTTGTTTGGTCCAACCTTGCAGGAAACATTACAGGAGCCCCTGACGCTAAGGCAGGGACAAGTGTCGCAGTAGACTTTGGGTGGTACTATACAAAGCCATTACTGCTTTCAGGAAAAGACTCAGAGTTCTCCTTAGGAGCACACATTTCAAATATTGGTCAGAAAGTCACCTACAGTTCAGAAGCCAATGAGAACTTTATTCCGGGTAACTTGAGAATAGGTTCTGCTTTCAAGACAAACCTGGACGCTTACAATACGATCACCTTTGCGTTTGATATCAATAAATTACTTGTTCCTACCCCACCAATTTACGAAACCAACGATGCTGGTGAGATTCAGGAAGATGCCAACGGAAACAAAATTATTCGAAGTGGAAAAGATCCTAACAGGTCACTTCTGTCCGGAACCTTTGGTTCATTTGGGGATGCTCCTGATGGGTTTTCTGAGGAATTAAAAGAGTTGACCTATTCTACAGGAGTAGAGTATTGGTATAGAGATGTATTTGCTGCCAGGCTTGGGTATTTTGCAGAACATAAAAACAAAGGCGATAGAAAATATTTTACAGTTGGTGCAGGATTTAGATACCAGGTTTTTGGATTTGACTTCTCCTATTTAATCCCAAAAGGGCAGAATCATCCACTTGCTGATACACTAAGAATTTCTCTTTTATTCGGACTTGATAAAAGTTCCGATGATTCCGAAAATTAAGATTTTGCATTTATAAAATTCTTGATATTCTGTGATAACAAAGTTGTTATCTCTTCTTTCTATTTTTGGGCCTTCAAAATCCAGAAATAGATGACACAACTCTCCAAACGTATTACAAATATTCCAGAGTCTGCCACTTTAGCTATGACTGCTAAGGCAAGAGAAATGAGAGAAAAAGGAGTCGATGTAATCAGTCTAAGTATAGGTGAGCCAGACTTCAAAACACCAAAACATATTCAACAAGGAGCAATCAATGCAATCAACGAAGAGAAGTATTTTGCTTACCCACCGGTGAATGGATATTTGGATTTACGACAGGCAATTTCAGAGAAATTTAAACGTGAGAACAACCTTGAGTACTCACCTGATCAGATTGTGGTTTCAAATGGTGCAAAGCAATCCATAGCCAATGTTTTCATGGCTATTTTAGATCCAGGGGATGAGGTAATTGTGTTCACACCATACTGGGTTAGCTACTCGGCCATGATTCTTCTCGCTGAAGGATCACCCGTGTTTGTGAATGGATCATTTGAAAATGATTTCAAGGTTACCGCAGAGCAGCTTGAAGCAGCAATCACCAGCAAAACCAAAGCTGTCATATTTTCATCGCCATGCAATCCAACAGGGTCTGTGTTTACGAATGATGAATTGGAAAAAATTTCTGGCGTGTTAAGACAACATCCGGAAATCGTAATAGTCGCAGATGAAATATACGAGCACATCAATTTTTCAGGTAAGCATGTGAGTATTGGAGCACTTGAGGGAATGCAAGATCGAACCGTTACCGTAAATGGGTTTTCAAAAGGATTTGCTATGACCGGCTGGAGAGTAGGTTACATTGGAGCCCCCACCTGGATTGCAAAAGCATCCAACAAAATGCAGGGACAGTATACGTCTGGCAACTGTTCCATTTCCCAAAGAGCTGCTTTAGCTGCCCTTAACGGACCACTTGATGCAACCATTGAGATGACGAAAGCATACAGGTCAAGAAGACAACTCGTGTATGACCTATTAAAAGAGATACCAGGTTTTGAAGTGAATATGCCAGAAGGGGCCTTCTACTTCTTTCCTAATGTTAAATCCTATATTGGAAAATCCAATAATGGCATAACCATCAATAGTGTTGGAGATCTTTGTATGTTCCTTTTGGAAGATGCACATGTATCTCTTGTGACAGGTGAAGCTTTTGGTGATCCTGATTGTCTGAGGCTTTCCTATGCTGCATCTGAGGACGATCTGAGAACAGCAATTGCTAATATGAAAGAATCATTGGCTAAATTATCCTGATGAAATGACCATAATGGTCCCATAATCATTGAACGAATAGCAATTGAAATGGATGGAGTATCCCAAATGACTTATTTCGCAACTTTAAGCTCATGAAATACAAAAGCATAGAGGAAATACTTGACGCATTTAAAGACAAGACTGTACTTGTTCTTGGGGATGTTATGGTCGATTCTTACCTCTATGGAAAAGCAAAACGGATTTCTCCTGAAGCTCCCGTCCCAATTTTGGTAGCAAACAAAAGGGAAAAAACGTTGGGTGGAGCAGCCAATGTGGCGATGAATGTTCATGCCCTCGGGGCAAAGACTATTCTGTGCTCAATTGTTGGGGATGATAAGGATGGCTCCATTTTCAGGCAACTTCTCAGAGATGAGAACATGGCTACAAAAGGAATCATCAAAAGCCAGAACAGGGTGACTACTGTAAAGCACAGGATCTTATCAGGAACCCAACACCTTGTAAGGGTGGACTATGAGGATACTCATCCAATTGTTGATCTTGATAGAAAGGCACTCCTGCATCACATAAAAGACTTAATTGAAGAATGTGACCTGATCATATTTCAGGATTATGATAAAGGGACTTTGGATCCAGTTGTGATTTCTGAAACATTGAAGCTGGCGAAAAAGAAGAACATACCTACAGCTGTTGATCCGAATCAAAGAAATTTTTTAAGCTATGAGAAGGTAACGCTTTTCAAACCCAATTTAGCAGAATTGAAAGAGGGTCTTGAGATTGACTTTGACGGTAACAATGAAAAAGAATTGAACAATGCGATCAAACAGCTTAGCGACAGGATAAAAGCTGAGAACCTGTTGGTAACATTAGGTGGGAATGGGATTTTCTATCAATCGGGTAATGAGAAAGGTAGATATCCGGCCAGGGCTAAAAAACAAATCTATGTTACAGGTGCAGGTGATACAGTTATAAGTATTGCTGGTCTTTGTCTAACACTTGACCTGCCTTTGTCCTTGATCGCTGAACTCGCCAATATTGGAGGTGGGATAGTTTGTGAATCACCCGGGGTGACTCCTATCCAAAGAGATGAACTAGTGAAAGAAGCTCAATCCAATTCCATCCTCGAGAAATATCTTTAAATTGGTTAACCAACCATGATGAAGTATTTCATACCGGTATTTTTTCTGACTATAAGCTTTGTCTCTTTTGGTCAAAAAGCCGAAAAAGGAATCATTGATCTGTCTAATGTTGACCTAACAGATTCGTTTTATGAGTTGTCAGGTGAATGGGAGTTTTACTGGGAAGAGCTTGCAAACCCTGGTGATCTGCCAGAAGACAAAAAGG
>JANQEC010000069.1 GCA_028278585.1 Cyclobacteriaceae bacterium
ATGACATATCAAGTCAGGCATGACATATCAAGTCAGGCATGACATATCAAGTCAGGCATGACATAACAAGTCAGGCATGACTTGATATGTCATGCCTGACTTGATCAGGCATCTTACACAACCAATACCATTTGTCATGGCCAATTAATCAATACCTCCAACTTGTCAGATCCGCCCCTCTGGGAGCACTCGCTTGAATGCGCTTCATAATTTTATCCACGTACATGGTGTTGTATCTCAACCTTGAAATGTGGTTTGGATTCTCCTGGTCACCATTCCAGCAATGTTCTGCGCGATCACCATAATCAACTTCTCCGCCATAATAGGGGGCAGTTGTGCTTTCGAGAAATTCTTCCATCAGGTATACCGCATTGTTTAGGTAGTAGTTGTCCATATCTCCACAGTAGATATTGATCTTGCCCTCCAATTTTTCACCAAGTGTGGCCCAGTCTCGCTCCAGGATGTACCTGAGATCATAATTTTCTCTCCAGTAGTTCGCTACCTCCTGGTTTATATCGCCAGTGTATTTGTCCCATAGCCGAACGGGGTAGCCATCCGGACCTTGTGGTGAATAGGTCGCTTCCCAGATGTCCCATTGTTGACCTGACCTGGACTTGTCACCTAATGCTAATTCCTTGTAGTTCATATCTCTGAGTGAAGCTGAGACAGTACCCAAATAATCTCTACGTCCCGGTACCAGGTCTCTTCTGTTCGGACCATCGTAGTAGTAAGCATTGGCATCTTCGTAAATATTGGTTTGGCAATACGCCCGAAAATCGATTGGATCGGGGCAGGCAGCAAAGCAACCGTTGTACTCATCCGGGTACATGACCTGTACTGCTAAGGCTTCCCAACCGCCTGTGGAACCACCATATAGAAATCGAGACCACGGTTGTCCCTGTCCTCTAAACATCTTCTCAATATAAGGGATGAGTTCATAGGTGATCGCATCACCCCAAGGGCCCTGACTGGCAGAATTCACAGCATAGGAGTCGTCATAATAAGGGGTAGGATGTTGAATTTCAATGATCAGGAAACGCGGAAATTCATCGCTGATCCATTGCTGATATTGATCGTAAGCTTCCTGCTGCTGGATGATGTTGTAACCTTCAACGCCAAAACGAGCGGAATAATCCGGTTCAAGATCCGGGTCTGGGGGAGTCGTTCTAAAACCTCCGAAATCACTTGGAAAGTGGCCATGAAAGATCATCAAAGGATATTTGGCTTCAGGATGCTCATCAAATCCCTTTGGTAGGAGCACGTGCGCTCCCAGGTACATATCCCGACCCCAAAATTCACTTAGCAGGTCGCTTTTCATTTTTACGTGCTTGATCCATTCGGTATCCTCAGGCTGTTCAATTGGTTGTATTTCCTGATCCATGATTATTGAAATGCTCGAAGCGCTTGTTGGATCGATTTTCACTTTGACGGGTTCACTGTATAAATTCCCAGGCGAACGATTCCACCGTTGCCCTTCGCCATTGTCCATGGGTAGTTTTACTGTGTGACCAGTCGACAATTCAAATGTTTCGTAGGTATGCAGAAGTGCCTGGATCCAGTATTCTCCGGCCTTGATATCCGATATATTTTCAATCGGATACCCAAATTCCGAGCCATCGAAACTCACTATTTGTCCAGGAGAAAACACCTCAACATTTTTTCCATAGACCATTTGCGTGTTTACGTCATCCGAGATCTGGAATCTTGGCTCCTGACTGTCGTCGGTGGATAGGAGCAGGAGAAGTCTGCCATCATAGGTGTCTGATGAGATTTCTTCGGAAAATGAAACATTAATACTGAAATTCGGAGTAGTCGGCTGACATGAAATACAAGCCACCACTGCTACGATTAGGAAACTTAAGGTTCGCATGGTCAGGTTTTTTTCTATTAAGATAGATCAAAAAATGATCTAACCTTCAATAACCAGAGCCACATTTTACCTCCGTTATCTAATCAGTCGTTATCATTTTTGAAGCTCTCAATTCTTGACTTTTCCTCTGTTTTTGGAAACGAGTTATTTCCCATGTTTACGTCAGCCAATTCCAGGTTTGGATCAAGGCGAATATTTACAACCTCTTTGTCTTTAAGAAAGGTCTTTTTCACCTCGGCCTCATTCAATCTCCAGATTTCAGCAGGAAGTCTCTCAATTTCTGTGGTTCCATCGGCATAGGTCCATTCGATGATCACGGGCATAACAAGTCCGCCTCTGTTTTTAAGTGTAAGTTCATAGAGGTTTTTACCGGCCAGTTTTGCACGAATTTCGTCTTCATCTATCCGGCTTAAAAACTGTCCATATGCATCATCATTAGCAGATAGCATGGTTATTTCTTCCGGACCATCGCTAAAATCCTTTGAGTCACCGCTTTTCCCGGATCCGGAAATTTTTGCTGAAACGCCATTTTTCACCTGGTTTTCTATTGCAACATCTTCTTGCTTCACCTGGAACCATTTCACATCTGCCAATTCTATATCGACGTTATCGGTAGTGAAGAACCAGCCCTTCCAAAACCAGTCCAAATCAACGGCAGTCTGGTCCTCAATTGTTCTGAAAAAGTCCGATGGATTTGGATGCTTATACTTCCAACGGTTCGCATATTCTTTAAAGGCCTTGTCAAAAAGCTCTTTTCCTACAATTGAATTTCTAAGCATTTGAAAACCGACAGTTGGTTTTCTGTAGTAATTATTGCCCATTTGTGAGAGCAGGTCGTTGTCCGAGTTGGTCATCGTTGGCCTAAGGATGCTTTTATCTCCTGACATAAATGGGACAATACTCTCCGGAGTGGTATAAGTCCATTGAGGGTATCGTTCTTTGATGGTTCGCTGGTGAAGAAAGGTGTTAAGACCTTCGTCCATCCACATCCACTTTCTTTCATCGGAACTGACGATCATCGGAAACCAGTTGTGACCCACTTCATGGATAATGGTGCTTGTCATACCTCTCCGTGCTTGTTCGGTGATTGTACCATTTACCGGACGTCCACCATTAAACGAGATCGTGGGGAACTCCATTCCAATATTGGAAGTGTTAACAGAGATGGCAACAGGATATGGATAATCGAAGGTAGCCTCTGAATAAACTTCCAGTGCATGCATTACCCCTCGTGTTGATTCTTCTGACCAAACCGGCATCCCTTCATTGGGATAAAATGACATGGCCATAACCGTATTGGTCGGTAGTTTCACCGCTTGCGCATCCCAGATGAACTTCCTTGAGCTGGCAAATGCTACATCGCGAACATTTTCAGCTTTGAATCGCCACGTTTTTTTCTTCTTTGTTTTGGACTGCTCATTGGTTTTTGCTTCCTCAGGAGTGATGATCATGAGCGGCTTGTCAAATGTGTTTCTGGCATTTTCCAAACGCTCCATTTGGGTTTTTGTCAAAACATCATTTGGGTTAGTAAGATTTCCAGTGCCTGCGACGATGTGATCAGCAGGAACGGTCAATGATACTTCATAGTCTCCGAATTCAAGGGCAAACTCTCCCAGCCGCATGAATTGCTTGTTTTGCCAGCCTTCGGTATCGTTGTAAACCGCCATTCTTGGGAACCAGTGTCCCAGTAAGAAAACCTTGTTGTCGTCTTTTGGAAAATACTCGTAACCTTCCCTGGAGAGAAGAAACTTGGCCCGGTCGGTGATGTAGTTTTTCCATTTGACAGAAAAAGTGATGTTTTGGCCAGGTTTCAAGGGTTGAGGTAATTCCACCCGCATTTGGGTGTTATTAATGATGAACGGAATGTCCTTACCATTGGCATCTTTCACATATTCGATATCGGTACCAGCAGGAAAGTCAATCGGCCTGACTAGCCGTTGCATAGATAGTGAATTCATGTTGTCCTGTACGCCACCGGTAACATCACCAAAGTCTTCATTACCTTTCCTGTTGACGTTCTGTTCTAGCTGAACCCAAAGAATCTTAAGTTCATCAGGGGAGTTATTGTAATAAGTAATGGTCTCCTGACCGGAGAGGATGTTGTTTTCCTCATCGATTTCTGCCTCGATCACATAATCCGCACGTTGTTGCCAATACGCTGCGCCGGGTGCTCCTGAAGCTGTTCGATATGGACTGGGTGGCTCTAGCAGTCGGTCAATTGCATTGAATTTTCCTGAGTATGGCGGAAGATCCTGCGCGAAGGATTGGAAGAGGAATGCTAATAGGAATAGGGTAAAAAGCTTTTTCATGTCGTTAAAGTAAATGTGAGGCTAAAGTAGCACCACATGAGAGGTTCATCAGTCGTTCACTTTACCAATGGTTGAAAGGTAGTTTTAGTGGACATTACATGGATTTATCCGCAGCTAGTTTTTTGTTGGTGATAGGATTGTTTTTTCTATAGTAGCAGCTTCGATTTTTTCTCGACTGTAGTAAACCGGAAAGTATTCGTCCTTAGCCCAGGATTCGAAAAGATTTTGATAGAAGGGACTTTCAGGATCTCCGGATTGTCCTGGACTGTTGGTGCCAATTGCCGCATCCCAGTCTCCGGTGTTAACGATCATTCGGAACGAAGCTCCGCTGCTTTGCCTAAGGTTTCCTCCGGTTGAACCGGGAGTATATGAATTTCCGCCACGTGGGATTGGACCAACATTCAACGTATTGGAGGTTATAGAATCGGTCACATTCCCAAGTGCGTGAGTGATATAAGAGTGCTTATATTTTTCCTGACCATACTGCCAGTTGTTCATGTCATCACCGAGCGTTTCTTCGAGTTGCGTAATTGCGTCATTAAATGCTTGCCCTAAAAATTTATCTCTATCTGAAGCTAATCCAAATTTATCCTCGGGGCTAATTATCCAATCGACAAGTTTTTTCATTTGGATGCTTCTGATCAGGTCTTTGGCTGGTTCCGGAACAAACCTGTCTCTGGCTTGAGATCTTAGCTGGTTTTCCCAGGTTACGTATATGGCTGCTTCAATTGCATTAGGTTCAAGTCTGAAATCCCAGTTTGTGAGCATGTTCCTTGCTTCGTCAGCTTTGCCCTCAAATTGAAGGTCTTTCAGAAATGGAACCAGAATCCTGGCAGGAATAGACAGATAGTCAACTTGCAAGTTTTTCATGTCTTCCATTGTTAATTTTTGTTCCAATTTCAGCACCTCTTCAACCCGATCTCCACGATACGGATCTGACCAGGAAAATCCGATCGCGTCCCAAAACTCATAGTTTTCAGGCGTTACATTTTGATTGGCTGTGGCAAAGAACCCTTCTTCAGGATTGTAAGTATTAGGCTTTTGAATGATTGGCAAATATCCATCCCATTCATACCTGCCATCTCCAGGTACAGGGACCAGACCGCTGAAATTTCTACGAATGGGTGCAATTCCAACTGCTTGCCATCCAATATTTCCATCTTTGTCTGCCCAGATCATATTCTCTCCGGGAATGTGGCTGTAGTTACATGCTTCACGAAATTCTTCCCAGGTCTTTGCCTGATCCATACGTAAAGAAGCTAAATATGGGGATCCGCCTACTTCCAACCACGCACACCGTACCGCGTAGGCTTTATTGTTTTCGAGGTCAACATAAGGAACAGGTCCGTGCCGTGTATACTTAAGCTCGATAGTCTCGTCTTCTCGTCCTTTTACTTTGATTGTTTCGGTGATCACCTTCATGTCTTCCCATTTACCTTGGTATCGGTATTGATTGGGATTGTCCGGATTGATGTCATATACATAAAGATCTTCTCCATCTGTTCGGAAAACCGTCAATCCCCAGGCTCCGTATTCGTTGTGACCGATTGAAATACCCGGGATCTCAGGCTCACCGCCACCTATCACATCCCAGCCGGGAGCGACCAGGTGTGCCATATACCGTAGCGAAGGAACAGCTATTGTTCGATGAGGATCATTGGCCATATACGTGTTACCATCGGCCATTTTTTCACCACTCACCACCCAGTTATTGCTTCCAATAGAAAAAGGATCATCACCTGGGTCATTTGATGCCAGGAGAGTCTTGGCCTCAATCGCTGATTGATATTCGGGAACAATATCGTTTTGTTCGAAACGAACTCGTCTTCTAAAAGCATTGTAAAGTTCAAGGATGTCATCATCTAGCAATTCCAGGTTGATGGCCGGATCAAGGTTTAGATTCGGTTCCT
The DNA here is from genome assembly GCA_028278585.1 of Cyclobacteriaceae bacterium. Lineage (GTDB taxonomy): Bacteria > Bacteroidota > Bacteroidia > Cytophagales > Cyclobacteriaceae > Ekhidna. The sequence goes on from JANQEC010000069.1 coordinate 6,090, forward strand.
TCGGATGAAACCATTGCAGATCCTTGACCTTATCAATTCCAATTTTTGCCACAGCTCGACCAATTTGTAACTCCTGGCCGATGTTCCCAAGCAGGCCCTGGTGCCTGGAGATCACGACTTCCGGGGTCCATTTTTTTGGAAGAATACCTAAAAGTTTGAATTCGATTGGTAGCTTTTCTGACGTAGATAAAATCTCATCAATATAAGCATTGACACCATCGGTGTATGCCGTTATAATTTCTACCCCATCGTCATGGTAGTGATTCATCTCTTCAGTCATGTCCCCTCTGAATTTGAAAAGGCGGGTACCTATGTCTCGCTTTAATTCCCGTTCTCCAAGAATTTCTGCCACTGTTCCTGTTGCTTGCCTCCTCCAAACTTCAAATTGAAAGAGACGATCCCGGGCTGCTGCATAACCTTGCGCAAAGAAGAGATCACGCTGATTTTTTGCATAGATATGATTGATGCCCCATTTGTCTCTCAATATTTCAACGGGTTCTGCTAAACCTTCGATTGTTTGGTGGTTTGCTGATTCCTGGTCGCAGGCAATGACAAAAAGTGAAAGAAGCAAGACATAAATTGATCGCATGGTAGTATGGTCAGGTTAATGATGTTTGAGCCCATTTAAATTTCATCAAACTAACCGAGAGCACAAAATGATGCTTGTGGGATCAAATCATTTCTTGCGTTTTTGAGGTTCCAACGACATCACATACTGATAGCTTTCCTCTAAAATGGAAGCTAAAAGGTCCATGTCATCATAAAGCTCTTCTGGTATCAGCACATATCCATGCATGAAAGCACCATAAGATTTATACCTGGTGGTGTCGTACTTCTTCATGAAACTTTCACCCGACTCTTTTGAAAGCCGGATACCTATTTCACCGTCTTTATTCAGAAGTGAAAACATGTAGGTGTTGGCAGCAGTGTAAGGCATGGTTTTTCCAAGTCTCTCAAATTTTGAGTTGGTAGCCACCAACTTATCGTAAAATGCTAATGCGTCATCCCAATTCATTGTTCTATCGGTTGTTTCTCAGCAAATACTTTAAAATTGTTCAACCACTTTTGTGCTGGCTTTCTGTACATGCTTGGAAATAGAATAGCAATCAATCGTGGCATGACCCAATTGATTCGGGTGTACTCTACTTCCGTATCGTATCTTGTTTTATTATCTCCTAAATCCGTGAATGTACATTTCATGGTATTATCCATGTGCTTGTGATGATAGAAAGCCTCAAATGATTGTGGAAGTTTGTTCGAAACAATAGTTTCTGTCAATTCCATTTCGTGTTTCCCTTGCTTGTAGTACATCTTGGAAATTGCGCCATCTTGTCCCATGCTCCCGCTGACCAGTTCCTTTTTTTCGAAACCTTCTTGGTATTCCTTTAGATTTTCAGGGTCTGCAAATAATTTGGTAACTACTTCTATTGGCTGGTTGATCTCTATTGATCCGTTGAATTTCATTTCGAATGTTGATTAGCTTTTGAACATATTTCTTCAAGGTTAGCTTGACTGGATCAAGCAGAGGTTACGAATTCATTTTGTAACCTAAAATATTTCTCATTAAGATCCACGCTGTGCTAGAAATGACAGAAAATGGGGTTGAAGATACGCACCAGTTATTTCGACGACACCAGTAATCGATAATAATCTGACGGAGACTTACCCGTGTGTCGCTTGAATGATCGGTAAAAACTCACCTTATTATTGAAACCCGCTTGATACCCAATAGCAATCAGTTGTGGATTCGAATCCTTGTTTTCACTCATTAGGTTTTTGGCTTCTTCCACCCGGTACTGATTGATTACCTCTTTGAATGAATTTCCAAAACGTTGATTAATAATATCAGAAACATACTTCTTGGAAAAACCTACTGCCTCAGCAAACTCACCAAGGTTGAGTTCGTCGTTCAAATAGGCTTTTTCCATTTCAAGCTTGTTACGAATTATTTTTTCATCTCTCAGTGTTTGATCGGTGTTCTTAATGGATGGAGACCGATGGTGAAAGATGTTGGACTTGACGAAAAAGGAATAGGCAATTGATTGAACAAGAAATGTCATGATCAACATGCTGATCATACCAAAGTGTCGGATCTCAATAATTCCGGAAGGTTCTATTAAAAAATGGATCAGGCTTATCAATAATGTCAACCCGTACATGTACAATACCCATAAATACCAGTTAGAGAGTTTGTTATTTTTTACGTGGGTATGATAAGTTCTTAATGTCCGAGCTGTCAGAAAAATGTAAATCCCGATGTACACAAAAAAGGACAGGAAAAAATAGAAATTGAAATCGGTATACAAAGGAATGTAGTTTACAAAAGCGTTAACGATTTCAACTTTTCTAGCTCCGGTTTCAAAATAGAACGGGATGTTCATAAGAAGGATCAGCCAAAAAGGGATGAAGTGAAAACCATGAACCCGTCTAAGTTTGAACTTGGCGTTCACAATCGCCAGTGCCATGAAAAAAAGAATGGGCGGCTTTATGAAATTAATAGGATAGCTGATTCCCAACAGGTGTGGAATATTGCTAATCATTCCACTTTCTACCAGTACTCGCTCCACTAGTGTAAATCCTTCGATAAAGAGAAAAAGAGCAAATAGCTTTTTTGGCAGATTTTCCTTCGAGTGTGTGAGAAAAACAAAGGCCAGGAAAAGTGCCTGAAAAGCCCCAAAAGCAATCAAAACGTGGAATATTGCCATGAACTAAATATATAAAATTATCTCTTGCACTTGTATCATCATAGAAGGGACATTACAATCGAGGATCAATTCGAGGTGAACTAATTTTAGCGTGTGTTTTCGAAGACAAAAAAAGTAACACAGAAAAAAGCATTTCTTTTTCTATTGATCATAGGACTTCTTATTTGGTCTTTTAAATTATTCCAGACCTACTTGATCTTTAAAGGGTATAAGGATCCACCCCCACTTGTACCTTATCCTTCCTTTTTTGAATACAATGCATATGCTTTGGTTGCATTTCTTTTTCCATATAGTTGGAATTACTTCTCTGAAGTAAACAAGCGAATAGCACTAGTAAGTCTATATGCAATTGGTTTCACATTGGTTTATGTTTTCATTCTTAACCTTCTGGAGTGGTCATTCAGTTTTAAAGATTACAAGCTATTGAGTGGGTACATTTTTTCTCTTTATCATTCCGGCTTAATTGTATTGCTTGGGTATAGTGCCATTGCTGTGTTACTCGGATTCTTTGGGGTGACAGAAAGTTCACCGGAAGATGCTTCATACCTGGAGCGGCTAACTTACAAGCTAAGAAATGAGACGTTCGTCGTGAATGTCTTGGACATTGTTTATTTCGAATCCAACGACAACTATGTCTCCATGCACTTTAAAGATGGATCTTATCAATTGGTAAGAAAACCATTGGCTAAACTTGAGAAACGACTCAATCCCAATAACTTTCAAAGAATTCACAGGAAGTTCATCGTTAATCTACAAGAAATTTCTTCTATCAAAGTGAATGAAACCGGGGGTACGGAAATAGATGTTTCAAATGGTAAAAAATTAAGCGTAAGCAAAACCTATAGATCGGATTTAAGAGCTGCTCTTTGAGTTAATATCATTTTACCACAGAAATCAGATCATTCGCCACATTCGTTTGCTGAAAGAGCAACTTCCTTCTCTTTTTGGACGAAAACACAATCATGTTACAGAAACAATTTGAAATCCTCCGATCGAAACTCACGAACATTCAATTCATTTTACTTTGGCTAATGTGCGCTTACTATGCACAGAGTTTTATTCGAAATGGTGTCCGAAAATTTGATATTGATGGTTTCTGGAGCAATGCGTTTGAACGATGGGGTTACCCAACATGGTTTATGGTACTTATCGGTGTGTTTGAAACCTTTGGAGGTATTGCTATTTTGATTCCAAAAATCAGGCCCTATGGAGGAATTGTGCTGTCAGTTGTCATGCTTGGTGCTTTAATCACGCGATTGATTCATGGAGTGGGTTGGGGAGATGCAACTTATATCGCTTTTTTCATGATTTCGATGCTTTATATGACCACATACCTTAAAAAGGCCGGGATAACGAGTTAATGCCGGAGCTCCCAATTTGTCCTTGTAAACAGCGAGGCGTCCAGTTAGGGTGAGCATGATTTTTCCAATCACATTCGTCTTGGGAGAATAGTTGGTCGGGTTGAAGAGATTTTTATATCTTTTCCAGCAATAAAAAACCTACCCATGAAATCTAAGCTGCTTCGAAGTACACTTTTAATATCGTTCCTGATTTTTTCTTCATGCTCCGTTTCAACCAATCAAGAGGCAGATGCTAAAGCCTCAAATGAGCTTGACTTTGATGCACTGGCAAATCTTTTGATGGAACGAATGGATCTTCAGTTAGGGGAGACCGTGCTTCTTGTAGGAGTACCAGGCCGTTTTGAACCATTGATACCGGCATTGAAAAATAGAGTAGATAGTTCTCTAGGCGAATATCTTGGTGCAATTAGTATTGTTGATCCTCAACCCGAAGAATGGTCCACAGCTTTTGTGGAAGCTGCTTCTGATTTGAGCGATGAAGAGCTGAAGGAGTATCTAAAGCAGGTTGACATTGGTATTATGCTCCCTGGAGCCACACCCAATGATAAGGTCTACGGAATGATCCAGGATAATCTTAATGAAGGCATTGGAAGGACCATTCATTTTCACTGGGCCGGAGCCTTTGGTTTTAACGGATTGGAAATTGAGGTAACCCCGGAGGTTGACCAATTCTATCAAGAAGTACTTCTAACGACTAACTATAACCAATTAGCCAGGAATCAAAAAGGATTTGAAGAGGCAATGCGTGAGAAGGTGATTAATGTGACAACTCCCGGAGGGACGGATGTATCATTTTCTATTGGGGATCGACCTGTGACAAAACAAAGCGGAGATGCCTCTGCCGCAACTGCCACCATGGCAAGAAACCTGATAGACAGAGAAATGGAACTCCCATCAGGGGCCATTCGAGTGGCACCTATAGAAACCTCTGTAAATGGAAAAATTGCATTCCCTGATGCTTTATGGGATACTACGATGGTTAAAGGACTCGTATTAACATTCGAGAAAGGGAAAGTATCGGATTTGAGCGCGGACAGTGGAATTGAGGCTGTTCAACAAGTAATGGATCGGGCTGGTGAGTCTGCAAGATCTTTTCGGGAATTCGCGCTCGGAATGAATCCTAAACTTGCTATTCCGGAAGAGAATCCATGGATACCTTACTATGGCTATGGAGCAGGAGTTGTTCGTCTTTCCTTGGGTGACAATTCTGAATTAGGAGGCGATGTGACTGGTGGTTTTGTTCGTTGGAATTTCTTTATTGATGCTACAGTGAAGGTAGGAGACGAGGTTTGGGTAGAAAATGGGAAGTTGTTGAAGTAACCGGGAAAAGCAACAAATTCATTCGTATATTTAAATTCCACTTAATTAATCCAGCCATATGAGAGATGCCAGCAAGCGATTCTTTTTCCTCCTATTTGCAATAATGGTTTTGTCAGGTTGCAACTACAATTACAAATTAAAAATGCTTGTCGCAGAAGAGGATGAAGTAGTAATGACTCAAATTGTGAACGACATTAATACTCATTCACGGTTTGAGATTGATATTCTAGCCCGTGATTCTCTAACTGAAGTAGCAGCAATTGACGGAATATTGAATGGCGAATTTGATATTACAACCGTCGATAATACAATTGATTACAAGGAAAGCAAGAAGGATCTGAGGACGGTCATACCATTTTTTCATGAGGTATTGGTTGTCATATCCAGGTTTGAATTAGAGCAAGGTGAAATTGATTCGCTTATCAAGAGCGGAGATTATATGGTTTTAACCAAGGAGATCGACGAGTTGGAATTTTTCAGACGCCTGATCCCAAATTTTACCGGAGACTCAGTTATAAACTATCGACTAGAACCACATTTTAACCTGGAAAAGGATTTGGCAGAAAATGACCTGCTCATGTTCTTTTCCGCACTGGAGAACTATGAATTAGGGAAATTGATTTTTGGTGGGACAGCAAATATTTATTCGATGGATCATCAGGACACTTTTGGTCAAGGTTCATTTATAGAAGGTTTTTGCCAATCCTATAAGAAGACAACTCCCTATATTATTTCACGATATGCTTTTGGTACAACACTGGACGATCCGATATATACCCTCGCGGTTCACGAACTCCTTGTCGCCAATACAAAGGCAGCTAATAAAGTGGTTTATGATCTGATTGAAACTATCCACCAACATCATGTGGTCCCGATTTTTGAATCTTCGAACAGCTACACTTTTGAGGTCAATCACCAGGACATCAACCTAAGTTTTCCTTTTCATGATGGCACCATTAACTATGTGAATCGTGATAAGCCTTCTTTCATAGAGCGTTATTCAGAATTTATGGGATTTGTGCTCTCCGCATTCATTGTAGTATTTGGATTGGGTGCCAGCATCAAGGCGAATATCAACCAAAGAAAGAAGGACAGAATGGACGAGTATTACCATGAGTTGTTGCAGGTAAAAGAGAAACTGAAAACTTATACCACTTCTGAGTTAAGAACGAAACTGACCGGTATGCAGTCGATCGTTTTTGATTTGCTCATCAGGGAGAAATTAAGTGCAAACAATGAATTTGTCATCTTTATGATGCTTTGGGACGAATTACACCAGGAATTGATGAAGCGTGATGACTATCACCAGGATTAGCTCATTCTGCGCTTTCCAATTCTAAACTTTTCAATTCGGCTATAAAGAATTCACTTCCGGCAACTTGAACAGAAGGTGAAAAATCTTCCGGAGCTTCTCTAAAGTTACCTGTAAATAGTACGGTTAGACCATCTTTAAGCTCAAAGTCTGTTTCCGGCTCATTGCACAAATATCCGACAAGTGAGGCGTCAATGGTACCGGGGACAAAGTATCGAATATTAAAAAGATCAAATTCTTCATCAAAGTTCAATGCCCCGGTGGTTGGTTGGGCGAAGGTGTGAACAACATCTCCTGATCCGCATGGACCTTTGGTGCTCTCACAAGAAACAGACAGAAGGATGCAAAACAGGAGTGGTGCAATGGAATTTCTCATACATTAAATACAACCAGCCCGCGAAACACCCTTCCCCGTATCAATCCACAGATCTGCCCGCCCTGTACCCATAAGCAATTGACCTGGGACCACCTGACCAGGCGCCATAGTACCGATAGCCAATTGGGGAGTGCGGATTGAAATCCGAGTAGCCGGTTCCAATTTCATAATATCCACCACCGCGATATCCGAATCCACCTATTTCATCATCACTGGTAGGCCAATCTTCATTGGTCGCATTCCCAAATGAGAGCTTGCCATCACCGTGCGTTCCTTTAAAGCCACGACCGATTGGATTTCCAATGGTAATTACTTTTTCCCAAACACTTCCGCTTAGATCCATGATCCAATAGTATGAAGCGCCGAAAATGGCTCTGGTGTTATCGGTTAATTGGCTCTCGTCATAGCCATTAGCTGTGATTACTTCTGCATCGGGAGTTATGTATCGTTCCAGTTGATCATAATTGTTGGTTCCCCATACAAATTCAGCAGGAATTGGTTTTGAGGGCCCACGAGCCGCTTTTTCATATTCGAGTTCTGTGATAGGCCTGAGTGCTGCCCAATCGCTGAAGGCTAAGCCATCCGTGAAACTTATAAAATTCATTGGGCGATTGGGATTGTCAGCAACATACTTTTCCTTATCAAGACGAATCCCACCTCTTTTTTTGTAGTAATCTCTGCCAGCAATTGGAGATCGTGTATACGTCCACCCACCAGGCAATGTATTCAGAAAAGCTGCATACTGACCTTGTGTCAACTCATATTTCATGATATAAAAAGCCTTGTAACCTTTGGGAAATTCTGCTGGAATCGGACCTTTTTGATCTCCATTGTATAAATCTGTCTCACTCCAGTAGTAGAGGGCATTGTTTGCGGGTCCAACGACAATTTCGGCTTCACTTGAAACCTGGTAGGTACCTTTTGACTCTCCGTTTATGTCACTACGGTATAGTGCAGCCCTTTTGATCGCATCTTTGTCAGGACTTCCCAAAGAAAAAGATCCTTCAGGGATATAGACCATCTCGATCCCATGCACTGTCATTCCCCTGGTCCGATTTCTACTTATTTGCTGATTGGTCGTATCGATCAGTATTTGAAGTTTGTAGTTAACATCACCACGGTAGGTTTCTGATGGATAGATATAAAAGCCCAGACTGTCCTTCGAAACTTCTATCGCTGGTGCTACACCGTTTCTCGTTTGGAGAACTTTGTGTCCGGTTGGAAGAAGCTTGACATGATTGTTCCAAAAGCTATTAAATTTCATAAAAACCCATACAGCATCCCTGTTTTTTCTATTGTTCCATGAGTTTTTCCATTCTATATCAAATATTACACTGACAGGATATCCTTCCATTCCATTTCTATCGACTGAGCGAATGTTTTTTATCGAGAGATTTGATGCAAACAATCCAGAGAAGAGAAAAATGGTGAATAGAAGCAATACATTTTTTTTCATGGTAGGAGGTTTTGCGTTGATGAAAAAACGGGTAAAACTGAGTTATTGTTTTAGCTTCAATGCACTACTTAGGTTTTCTCTATAAATAGGTATGTTCATATCATCATTAGCCTCTGCTAGTTTAACAGCCTTTCTGTAGCTATCAATGGCATTTTTTAAGTCCCCACAGTTCTTATACCCATCACCTTGACTATCCCAAACATTAGCATTGTTGGGAAATTCTTGTGTGTTCTTCCGAAAGAATTCCAGCGCATAATCACATCTGTCTAAGCTTAACATTCTGTAGCCTACACTATTTATTGTTGATAAGTCTGGCTTATAGGAGTCAAAAAATAATTGTTTTAAACTATCAGCTGTTTGTAGTTCTTCCCCTTCAACATACAGGGCCATTATAGAAACAAGCGATCTCTCCGACGGGAGAACTTCATATCCGCAAAGATTTGTCAAGCGGTCAAAGTAGTTCTTTAGTGCCGGAAGTCCTCCATTTGATTTGAACTTATCCAATGAATTCCATTTAGGATATCCATCGAGCCTAAACTCATCTTCAAGCTCATTAGCTAATAGATAGATCTTATGAAGGATCTCCTTATCATTGATAGGACTGATGTTGGTCAGAAAAATAATCGTAGTGCCATCGTCATATAGCGAAATGGAGGAACGGTATCCCGGCAACGCTCCACTATGCATATACATCCTCGCTTT
>JANQEC010000079.1 GCA_028278585.1 Cyclobacteriaceae bacterium
GTAAAATGATATAGACAATCGCCGCATACAAAGAGAGAATGGAAAAGATGAATGATAATTTAACACCAAAAGAAATCGTAGCAGAGCTTGACAAATACATCATTGGACAAAATGATGCCAAGCGAAATGTTGCAATCGCCCTAAGAAATAGGTGGAGACGAATGAATGTAAAAGAGGAGATCCAGGGCGAGATTGTTCCCAATAACATTTTATTGATCGGAGCCACAGGAGTTGGAAAAACAGAAATAGCCAGGCGTTTGGCGAAAACTGCGGATGCCCCATTTACAAAAGTGGAGGCATCGAAATTTACTGAGGTAGGTTACGTCGGACGAGATGTAGAAAGCATGGTCAGAGACCTTGTGGAGCAAGCGGTAAGTATGGTGAAGGTGGCTAAAAAAGAGTTGGTGAAGGAGAAAGCTGCAGAAGCAGTCGAAAATATCATTTTGGATACACTTATACCGCCATTGAAAGGAAGCCCACATCCCTATGCAGTGAAATTAGGCAGTGATGAACCGGAGGACGAGGTTGAGTTAAATGAGCAGACCAGGGCAAGATTCAGGGAGAAAATTCAAAACGGCGAAATGGATGACCGCAAGGTAGAGATTGACGTTTCCCAAAACTCAACGGGTAATATGGGTATGATCGGTGGAGCAGGTATGGATGAAGCCTCAATGATCAATTTGCAGGAGATGATTGGCAATATGATGCCAAAAAAGAAGAAGAAGCGAAAGGTAACTATCGCTGAAGCCCGTAAAATTCTGTTGGAAGAAGAAGCTTCAAAAATGATAGACATGGATGAGGTGAAAGAAGAGGCAATTAGTAAGGCCGAGAATACTGGAATCATTTTCATTGATGAAATTGACAAAATTGCTAGCGGTGCGAGTTCAGGTGGAGGAAAAGGGCCAGATGTAAGTCGTGAGGGAGTGCAGCGAGACCTACTGCCAATTGTGGAGGGAAGTGCTGTGAATACCAAATATGGGGTGATCAACACGGACCATATTTTGTTTATTTCTGCAGGGGCTTTTCACTACAGCAAACCTTCGGATTTGATTCCTGAACTTCAAGGAAGGTTTCCAATCAGAGTTGAGTTGGACAATTTGACTAAAGAGGACTTTCTTAAGATTCTTACTGAACCAAAAAATGCTTTAACAAAGCAATATCAAGCGCTGGTGGCTTCTGAAGATGTTGATTTAACATTCCAAAAAGACGCACTTGAGGAGATTGCGGAAATGGCCTTTCAAATAAACGAAGAAGTTGAGAACATTGGGGCTCGAAGGCTTCATACTGTTATGAGCCGACTTCTTAATGAAATACTTTTTGACATCCCGGATACAATAGGGCCGCATGCAAAAATTGTGATTGACAAAAAATTAGTGCAGGAAAAATTAGAAGGACTGGTTCAGGATAAGGATTTAAGCAGATACATTTTGTAATCATAACTTAGTATCTTTCTAGATTCTGATAGCATTTTTGGGATGTTTGCTATCATCAATAGCTGGAGAATGGTTCATTTAATGTCAATTAGTAGTGTGTTGGCTATCTCCAACAGCGTTTTTTTTAGTGCCTACCTATTGCAACCAAGAAAACGCTCCTTGCCTAATTTTCTTCTAGCATCCCTACTTATTGCCCTGGCCCTCCGAATTCTGAAATCATTGACTGCTGTTGTTTTTGTTGATACATCTTCATTTCTTCTTGCTTTAGGCTTAGGTAGCATGGGGACAATAGGACCTGTACTTTACCTGTATATAAAGAGCTTCATAAAGGAAAATCCGGTTGAAATCAAAACAATGCATTTCATCCTCCCGGTTGTTATGGCCGTGGTTTCATTTTCTGAAAATCAACTAATGATCTACATTCTGTATGTATTCATTGTCATACAGATCTTTGTTTATATCGTCAAGGCTATCAAATTCTCGCTTCGTCAAACTTTTGAATTTGAAGCCAAAAAAGTGTTATGGATCAAAGTTCTCATTGGAGCTGTGTTCATAATTTGGTTAACCATGTTGTTACAATTAATCTTTGACAACTCGCATACGTATGTTTTGACGTCCACAATAGCCGCACTCCTTATTTACATGCTCGGTTTTGTTGGATTCAACAATTCGAAATTATTTTTAAATAGAGATAGAATTGCAATTGATCATGATTTATATCTAGATGTATCCGATAAGTTTCATGCTATTCTTGAAGAAGAAAATATCTATAAAACCCCAAAAATTACCCTTTCGAAAGTTGCGAAACGTTTGGCTGTACCTGCCTATTTAGTTTCAAGATCAATCAATGTTGTTGATGGGAAAACCTTTCCTGAGATTATAAAAGAGTATCGATTAAGAGATATTAAGCAAAACCTGAAAGATCCTGATAATCTTCTCGTTTCGATTGATGCCTTGGCCTATGAAGTGGGATTTATTTCTCTTTCGAAGTTTTATGCTCTTTTTAAGAAAGAAACCGGACTTACCCCTGATCAATACAGAAAGTCAGATTTTCAATAGTTTATGCCCATTTCTAAATGGGCATAAAGTGAATTTCAAAAGATCGTATTTTAGGTAAAATCTATAATTATGATGCTTTTAAGATTCAAGTTTATACTGCTATTTATAAGTGCTATTTCAAGTAAGTGTCTTGCACAATTAAATGATGAAAGTATTCAAATCATTAAAGAGAACTCATCCAAATGGAACTTATTTGAAAGAGAAAAGAACATAGATGTTTACTGGAAAAAGCTTTCGAATGAACTAAAGCCTGTCAACGTTCTATTTAGAGAAGTCAACATCATTGATGCAAAATCCGGTGGCATTTTGTCAGACATGGACGTTCTTGTTTCTGACGGCATCATAGTGAAAGTCGGAAAAAAAGTAACGGTTCCATCTCGGATAAAAGAGCTCACTTTCGTGAACAGCAAAGGAAAATACATGTTGCCCGGCTTAACGGACGCCCATGTCCATATGGGAAACAGTAATGTAGATAAGCTCCTAAACTTAGTTACCGGGGTTACCACAGTTAGAGAAATGGCCGCCTCACCGTGGATGGTTGGATATAAGAATGAAGTGAGCAATAATTCGATACTGGCTCCAAATATTTATTTAGCAGGTAAGATGTTGAATCAAAGTGATCTCTGGTTTTTTTCGGAAATTGTCAAGGAAGAAGAGGAGGCCAGGGAGAAGGTGAGATATCATAAGGCACTGGGGTATGATTTTATTAAGGTTTGGAACGTAATGCATGAAAGCCTTTTGGAAGCCATAGCGGATGAATGTAAAAAACAACAAATCGATTTGATTGGTCATGTACCTCATAACATACCATTTCGGACTGCATTTGAATTAGGCTTTCGAACGCTTGAACATTACAAAGGCATCATACTCGATCAAACCCTTCAACTGACTGAAGAGGATTACCTGTCCGTCTTAGATGAATTTAATAATCAAGAGTTCTGGTTTTGTCCAACAATCGCTTTGGGGAATGATGGCCTAAGAGGTAAACCAGCCTTCGATTTTCTTAATAATTCTGCAGCTGTTAAATATGTTCCGGTTGAAACAATAGAAAAGTGGCAAGCACTTGCTAAAAGCACTGAATTTCAATCTGATTTAGGTAATGTAAGTGACTCAGTGTTCCGTATGTCTAAACGAATATTCAAACAATTACATGGAAAAGGGATCAAGTATCTTGCAGGCACAGATAACAATGGTTCAAATTTATTTATGGTTCCAGGCTTTGTTTTACATAGAGAATTGGAGTTAATGAATCAGCTAGGTATGACTAGTAACGAAGTACTACAAACTGCTATTTACAATCCAGCCGATGCTATGAGAAAACTTCAAGAGTTTGGAACAATCAGTGTGGGAAAAAGAGCTGATTTAATTCTCTTGGAAAACAACCCACAGGAGGACTTAAACAATCTTCTTATTCGCAATGAGGTTATGGTGAGAGGCATTTGGCTCGATAAAAAAAAGATCAACGAGATTCAAAATTCCATAAAGAGAATGTATAGCGAGAATTCAGATTTATTCAATGAACCTCAAAAGCCTGTAGAATCATTGTTGAATCATTTTTTGAATGAGGAGAATAAGTACATCATCAAACCAATTACGTATTACCTTTTTTCCGAGGCTTTAATGGAAGCTAACTTAAACGAAGAGGCCAATTCGGTAATGAAAAGAGCTGTAAACTTCTATCCTGAATATTGGATGTACGATCAGCTTGGTAAGACCAATGCTATAATTGGGGATAGTGAACAAGCGAGAAAAAATTATGAGCAATCCTTGAAACTCTATCCTCACGGTAGGACAGCAAGGGCGTGGTTACAGAAGAATTGACACAATTGATTAGAAGAGTCTAAATTCCCTTTGGAGTATAAAAAAATTCCTGTTTTCCTTTACCAAATTCAACATCCCTCCATTCATTGATATCAAAGGAAATTCCTACTACCCCGCAGGTTGGAATATTGTCAATTGAGATATTTGCCAATCGGTTAGCACAATCTGTGAAGCCTGGATTATGTCCGAAGATTGAAAGTCGATCACAGTTAGAGGCAGAACGGATGACTTCTAAAATCTCATTGGAGCCTGCGTGGAACAATCGCTTATCCAGTTGAATATTCCCCTCATCAACATGGAACTGATCACAAATGTGCAGGGCAGTATAAAAAGCACGACTAGCAGTACTTGAGATAAAAACTTCTGGGGCTTCCTGATTCGTAGAAAGGTATTTGCCCATTTTTAAAACATCCCTTCGTCCTCGTTTACCAAGCGGGCGATCATGATCTGGTAAATTGAATGACCAGGATGACTTTGCGTGTCGTATGAGGAAAAGGGTCTTCATACAGAAATTTTATCCAAAGATAAGAATGCTAGTCAACTGATTCGACCACCCGATCATACAGAAATTGGACACGGCGTGCATTGTTACCTTCAATGGCTTTCATTACCTCTATTTGTTCAGTTGAAGCGGTTTTGGGTTCCTTTAATACAATCCAGTTTACCGTTTCCGTAAATGGTGGGGTGGTCAATGATCCTCGGTAATTGAAGTAGTCTTCCAACTTCTCGGGGATCATTTCAGCAGCATTAACTGTTTTCTTGTCGGATTCAAATACTTCCCCTTCTTTTTCAGGAATTGCGTCAAGAAAAGTGTTTAGAAATGCACTTTCTTCACCTTCCATGAAAAGAACTCCTATCACAAGATAATCCGGAGTTTCAGCACCTTCTCTTTGATTTGTATGGACAATATGCATTTCCATATCATAAGCAATGCCAGAGACCATGTGCTCTGAGGGAGTATGAAAATGAAATTGCTTGAATTGGTAATCCATTCCATCGTAGCTTACATAGCTACCTGAATCATATTCCACTTCAACCGTGTGACCCAAATTGGCTACTTTTTCTTTGGATGTCTCGTAATGAACCACTACCTGGTGGGATGAGCCTACGCCTTCACCGGGTATAATGTTTACAGGCGATTGCATGTGGCAGTTTACTGTAGTAAGCTCCTGGACTTGACCACAAGAAAGAAAAAGGACTATGAAGGTTAACAGTGGTATACTGCGCATGGATCTAAAGTTTAGGAAAAGTTATAGTTAACTATTCAAAATCTCATCATGAATTTTTCGGAATGGTCGCCATCAAAACATGTAATCTGGACTGGCCCAGTTGGTAGTTAATCGGGGATATAGAAATCAAAAACCAATTCATTCATGCATTTAAAATGTCTTTTCGGACACTTTTCGAACCCTGTGCTGGAGCAAGGCCGACATGAAAGATTCTTGTTTTCGAAAATTGTAAATTGTGTACGATAAGGATATTGACCAAAAGAAGGGAGTGTATTACCCCAAATAGAATAAATAGGTTTTTTGAATGCTGCAGCTATATGCATCATGGTAGAGTCATGAGTAAATACCCAGTTAGCTTTAGAAATGATGGAGGCTGATTGATTAATAGAAAACTTTCCGCATGCATTAAATATGATGCTTTTCTTGTTAAGAGTTTCAATCTCCTTCTCTTCTTGTTCTGACCCACGCTTGAAAAACTGTTCAACCTGATCAGCGGTTTCTATATCTTCCTTGTTACCCAACAAAACAATCGGTTTGTTTATACGATCACATAACTCAATCATTCGATTTATCGGGAGCTTTCTTGTCCTATGTTCTCCACTAATTGAGAATACAGCATACCCATTCTGATGAGATAATGGCAACCAGCCATCCTCTACTTCATCTTTATCTGGAATAAAATAATCCAGGCCCAGGTTATCCATTTTGCCGCCAAGAGGTTCTATGATTTGAATGTATCGCTCCGTTAAATGAACATTAGGTAACAGATCTATTTTGAAGTTGACCATTAACCACGTTCGAAAATGAAGTTTTTTGAATGAGAAGTTTTTTTCTCCCAGCCTTTTCTTCAACAGTCGGGTTTTAAAACTGCTATCAAGATCAATGACCAAATCAAAATTTTCTTGCTTCAAGCCTCTCTTTAATTGGCGATACGAATTCTCAAGTTGATGGATCTTATCCAAGTATGGACTTGCCTCAATGCTACTTACGAATTCCTTTCTGGTAGCCAAATGCACGGTATGTTGAAGGTCACTTTTCAGGATTCGGATCACCGGACTTGCAAGTAAAATGTTACTCAAAGAAGAAAATTGAACAACTAGGACCTTCATTCGTTCGA
>JANQEC010000171.1 GCA_028278585.1 Cyclobacteriaceae bacterium
TGTCAATAGCAAATAAAACTGACCAGTTTACTGCAAATAAAATTGACCAGTTTTTGCCAAAAAAATCATAATTTTGTTTTTTGCCGCAGTCGATAACTCTCCCCTCCTAACATGAAGATTTTAGAATGATGAATGAGCCGATCCACTACAGGGACAGCCACGTTTTCATCAAAGAAGAATTCGTTCCAGCACGTAAAATCCTTATTGGTCGTCAGAATAATGGAACGGAATTCATAACAGTGATTGATAAGCTGAAAGAAGTTATACATGCCTTGTTTTTGAACAGGAAGAAAGCCGAGTTCATCAATAATGAGACAATCAAACTTGAGCAATGCTGAGATTTTCTTTTTGAGTTCTCCTTGCACTTCAGCCAGATCGAGGGTTTCGATCCGGTCCATCGCATTTTTGAAAAGCACCTTATAACCCGCCTCAATGGCTTTGAGTCCAATGGCAATGGATAAATGGGTTTTTCCCACTCCTGGAGGGCCGATAAAAAGGAGGTTTTGACGTTGATCGATAAAAGTAAAATCTAACAAAGCAGCCACTTCTTTTTTAGTAATGGTCGTTTGTATTCGGAAGTCAAACTCTTCCAGTCTTTTTAACATGGGAAAAGTGGCGCGTTGCTGGTTATGTTTGATCCGTTTTTGATTTCTCTGGAGCAACTCCTGTTCGACGAGAGCATCGGCAAATTGTAAATAGGAGAGTTCATTGGCTTCAGCCTGTTGGATCAATTCTGAGAGAGATTGAGCAATGGAATTGAACATCAGGGATTTATATTTTTGTTCGATCGTTTCAAGAGTCAGCATGGTCTCCCTCCTGCGTTTGGGTGAGTCCCTTGTAACGGCAGTTGTCCTTGAGGGGATGGCATCTTTTCGATACAGGGAGCATTCCAGCGCTCTGATAAGCGGGCCTTGAGATAGTTTTTGATAAAACTGACTTTCAATTCAGAGCGCTGTACCAATTCTTCAAAAGGAACCACCAACTCCTCGGGCGGGTAAGGGCTCAATACTCTCAGCAATCCAAAAAGTTGATCTTTGTATATTTTAGGAGAGGTTGTCTTCAGGAGGACCCTGGTTTGCTGGGCCAAAGCCAGAGGTAGTTTTTCAGACAAAGCCTCTTCGTAGGTTTCAATCTGTTTTTGACGATCCCGGTAATGGGAGGTGTTCTTGTAGATACCTCCTTTGGTAACGGCCAAAGGGTGGCGAGCGATTTCTTCTTGAGTATAATAATCCAAAATAATCAGGACTTCTCCCTCTGAAGGCAAACGGTGGATTGTTGGTAAAGCATGGGAACGGAATATTTATTGGACTGAAAGGAAATCAAGGAAGTCTTATCGACTCGTCTTAGTTGTCTTTGAGCTCCTGCCATCAGCGGATCTGGGCTCAGATAAGTTTTTAAACAATCTTGCTCTTCGCTTTCAAATAAAACACGGGGGACTTGTCGGGTCGTGCCATGAATCCTCTCATTGGCAATACCACCGATCCAAGACTTCAACGACTGTTCCAAATCCTGCTCATCAACAAACTCTTCTCCATAGAAAAAGTTGTTCTTTACATACTTCACTCCTGCCTCTACCTGACCTTTAGATTGAGGATCATAGCCCTCACACACTCGGATCTCAAAACCGCTACAAGTGGCGTATTGATAAAACCGCTCATTGAACCACACTTCTCGAAATTCTTCTTTAATGGCAACCAGTTTCGTCTGGTCATACACGCACTCTGCAGGAACCCCTCTAAAAAAACGAAATGCCTCATCATGCAACTGAATGAAACGCTCGGTTCGCAAAGGAATGAAGGAGAGTCCGACATACATCATTCTTGAATAAAAACGCACAAAGACAACAAAGTAAACACGACGAAGAATCCCGCCAATGATCACTTCACGCAACTCACCAGCATCCACCTGGCATTGAACGCCTGCTACATGATCAATGATGGGCTCAAAGTAGCGTTTACGCTTTTGAACTAAACCCTCCTTCATTTCTTTGACATAACTGTAAAAAGTGCGCTCTTTCACTTGGATCTCTATGCCCAACTCTTCCAACTTACGCCGTGCTTTCACAGCACTTAGATCCGGATACCTCTGGAGAATAGATTGGAGTTGATCTTGATAACTCTCTAATTCACGAGCACGTCTAGGATGAGCCACCATCAACTGAAAACTGGCCTCGTCCATACAAAGATATTTTCTCACTGTGCCCCGTGAAATGCCTAATTCCCTCGCTATCGCACTCTTCGATAACCCCTGCCCTTCATCATACAGGGCTTTGATTTTATGTATCATGATCCACCTTATCATCTTGCCTCCCATAGTTTAGTTTCTATGAGAAAAGCAGGTTCTGTTTCAGTGGTCAATGTTATCGGCAGAAGTTGGTCAGTCTACAATGCTATTAACA
>JANQEC010000203.1 GCA_028278585.1 Cyclobacteriaceae bacterium
CATGCTAACTATCTCTACAGAAATGATCTTGGAAATTTTACATCAATTGGAGAGGAGGTAGGTCTGGCCTCTCCAATTGATGTAAAATTTCCAAGATCATTTCTGTAGAGATAGTTAGCATGTCCTTCTTCCGTACAAACGTAAAGGTCTATATCACCATCACCATCATAATCTGCGGCGGCTACACCAGACCCATAGATAGGTCCGGATTTAGCGATTGAGAAATTCTTCTCCGATGTGACATCCAGGTACTGAGAGTTCACTGCCAATGTGGCGATGAGAATGTTCAGCAGAAAAAGCGCCCGCAACTTTAGGTCTGGTTTCATTGTGCTTACATCTCAAAAGCTTTGATCAACAACTTATCAGTATCCTCTGTTCTGGCTTAAAACAAAACTTCCATCGTTCCTGGTGCCTGTAAGCAAAATTTCCTGAAGGGGAACCGGAAGTAACTCATCACGACCCATGGTAAAACCTTCAATCTCGTTTGCTGCATCTCCCCATCGGACCAGGTCGTGGAATCGGTTCCATTCAGTTGCCAATTCCAATCTCCTTTCCAACTTCAATGCATCAAGTGTTAGAGGTTTTGACCCAAGGCCAGCTCTGGCACGAACCATATCAAATGCTGCCTGGCCATTCCCAGATGCTCCGTTGACGGTGGCTTCAGCCAATATCAAAAGAACCTCTGCATATCTCAGCACCTTATGATTCAAGGCAGACTGCTGCAATCCCGGAGTCTGTTCGTTAATCTCTTCTGGTGTGAGAAAGTACTTCAGAGAAAAGTAAAAATCATCTCCGTAACGTTGGCCATTTGAATCTACACTGTTAATCCAAGTATCGAAAAATCCAATAGGGACCGGGCTAAATCCGTTTCCTTCCAAGATTTCAGAATCAAACACATGTCCTTCTTGCATAATGCTCGCATTTAATCTTTCCGTATCTCCTTCGCCAATAAATGCGTTGAGCAATTCAGGTGTTACTAAATTGTAAGACCAGCCCGCCAGTAATGTAGGTGCAAAATTTGGAGCAAAGAATTGTAAGGTTAGGCTTGTTTGTGCAGTAGGATTCCAGCTACCCCCTGAGTTGTCATTATTGTATGTTATTTCGAAGAGGGACTCTTTACCATATTCATTCGATAATTTCCAGTTGTCCCCGTAGTTTTCTTCAAGCTCGTAAATACCAAGATCAATCACTTGTTGAGCTGCATCGGCAGCAGCCTGCCATTTTTCCTGGTACAAATATGCTTTCGAAAGTAAACCGAGAGCAGCACCTCTTGTTGCCTTATATTGCTCAGTTTGAGTCGTTGGAAGTAGTGAAGCTGCTTCTATAAGATCACTTTCGATTTGTGCGTAAACATCCTCTACCGGCTTTCTTGACACTGCATCTTTGCTTCCCAGATCAACCGGATTATCTCCAAACAATGGAACAGCACCATAGTTCTTCACCAACTCAAAATAATAGAAGGCGCGAAGAAATCTAGCTTCTCCAATGGCAAGATCTCTTATAGTAGGATCCAATGCAGATTCATCAGCATTTAGCAATCCTTGAATTATTTCATTCGCATTTGCAACACCGGTGAAGAATTTCGTCCAAATCAATCTTACATTGATATTGGTAACTGTTTGATCTGAAAAATTCTCAAAACCATGACTATGTGGTTGAAAGAATTTATTCTCAACAATAACATCATCAGATCTAACATCTGTGTATAAATATGTCATACAATAACTATCTCCATATATTGGGTTGAACTCCCATCGCATCGGTTGATAGGCAGCCGCAACCAAACTTGATAGATTCAACTCATCTGCGATAAATTCGCCACTAAGTGGCTCGGTAATGGGTTCCTGGTCAAGGAAATCATCTCCGCAAGAGGAGACAAACAAAAGGCTTATGGCACTTATTAAGTATATTTTTAGTTTCATATCTCTTTATTTAAAATGAAATCTGAAGTCCTCCAATAATTGACTTAGACTGAGGATAGAACCCCCGGTCAACACCTACATCTCTCGGATCGTTGTTAGCTCCTATTTCAGGATCAAATCCGGAGTAGTCCGTAATGGTAAACAGGTTGTTACCACTTAAATAAAAACGCAATTTCTCTACTTTAAACTTTTCCAAAACACCTTCAGGCAAAGTATACCCAACTGTTATATTCTTTACCCTCATGTAGCTTCCGTCCTCTATCCAATAGTCTGAAAATTCATGGTTAACTGTTTCTGATGCAGAAGGCCTAAACACTTGAGAATCTGTGTTCTCAACAGACCATGCATCTAAAACTCGGGTGGTTCTATTGGAAAAAGCAAAACCATAACCCTGAGAGGCGTTCACTATGTCATTGCCTTTGCTTCCAAATATGAATGCCGCAATGTCAAACCCTGCATAATCTGCATTTAAGGTAATGCCATATATAAAGTCAGGATACGGATTGCCTATAATTGTTCGGTCGAATTCAGCATCAATTTCTCCATCCGGAACACCATCAGGCCCGCTGATATCTTCATAGATTGGATTGCCGGCATTGTCGAGACCGCTGACTCTAAAACCGTAAAAACTAGCAATTGGATCTCCTGCATCCGAAAATGACAAGTCCGGTGCATCTCTGAACACACGTGTATTTGCGCCTGTTAAAGGTAATCCTCCGTTAAGTGCAGTAATCTCATTTTCGCTCTTACCAAAGTTAAATCCGATATCGAAATTGACCTTATCTGCCACTTTATCTCGATAGAGCAAAATCAATTCGATTCCTTCATTTCGCACCGAGGCTGAATTTCTAATTGGGTCAGGTAATCCGGTAAATCCGGGATTCGGGAAATCTATTAACATATCCTCAGTTTGCTTGATGTAATAATCAAATGTCAAACCAACCTTATTGTTAAATAGATCAACATCCAAACCAATATTAGTCTGTGAGATTTCTTCCCATTTTACACCTGGATTGAAATCCTGTCGCTGAGGAATTTCTGAGCCTACTGAACCCAAGAGTCGGTATCGATCCAAAAACTGATAAGGCGCAATTCTGTCGTTTCCATTTATTCCCCAACTTCCCCTTAGCTTAAACAGACTTACAAAATCCAGTTTGGAGAAAAATGATTCATTGGAAACCAACCACCCCGCACTAACCGAAGGAAAAAATCCCCAACGATTGTCAGGACCAAATTTTGAAGATCCATCTGATCTCATTGTCAATCCTAAAAGATACTTTTCTTTGAAATTGTAATTTGCTCGACCGTAATATGATAGGGTTGTATTTTTCTGAGCACTCGGAATTGCGTTGTTTATAAGAGACGGGTCTATGATGTTATCAAAAGAAACATCATCAAAAGAGTTAACACTGAAATTAATACCGCTCCTTCCTGATGCTTCCAATTCATTAGACAATACACTGGTACCAACCACAACATCAAGGTTATGATTTGTGAATAGGGTTTTGGTGTATGAAACGTAAGCTTCCCATTGCCAATAGGTCTCCTCAAATGAGTTTTCGTTGAGTGAATTTGTCACATTGGTGAACTGTTGATCCGGGTAGTCAAATGTTTCGAAGAACCCTTTCGTATCTGTTTTCCTGGTGAAATGTCCAAATGAAGTATTTAACTTGAAATCATTTGTTAATTGATATCCAAGCAAGATGTTGCCGAAGTAAGTATTTGTTGCAGCCAGGTTCTCGCTGTGAGTTAAACCCACAATTGGATTACCAAATTCTGCTATCGAAAATAAAGGTATGTCATCGTATTCAAGACCGGATTGTAATCCATTATTGAATGGACTTCCTGATTCAGCATAGACCGGATAGATACCGGGTAATGAAGCAACCGAAGACATGAGTCTTGAATTTTCGCTGTTCTCTGGAATAAATCTTCTGTCATTACCCGTATACATCCCCAAAACACTTACTTCCAGTCGATCCAGGACTTTAGTGTTAAGGTTTAATGTCAGACTTTTTCTGGAAAAATCTGTATTTCCAATAATTCCTTCCTGGTTTAGGTATCCGCCACCTACATAAAAGTTGATCCCTTTCTGCGTGCCTGTCACTCCAATATGGTGGTCCTGAATCGAGGCATCACTCGAAATTTCTTCAATCCAGGTGGTGTTGGGGAGTCGTGAAATTTCATCGTCTGTGAATGGTGGCCTAAGGCCAGTTGTAGAAAGGCCTTGTCTCGCCAGATATAAATAGGAATCATTGTAATACTGCGCATACTGTTGTCCATCCAGGTGTTCGCCAGCGCTGGCCAGGCTTTGAACACCGTAACTGGTTTTGAAGTCAATTTTCAATGGTTCGTCGTCGGCTTCTGCTTGCCTGGTTTGTATATTGATAACTCCATTTCCCCCTCTTGCTCCATAAATAGAACTTGCTGCTGCATCTCTAAAAACCTGTATTTCAGACGCATCGTTGGGGTTCATGAAGATCATATCCGGGATTTGAAATCCATTCAAAAGCATCAATGGCGTAGCATCACCTGCAGTACCTACACCTCTCATTCGAATCGTTTGCGGCGCCCCTGGAGAGCCTGACTCTTGAATGACAATCACAGAAGGAGATGAGCCCTGAATGGCCTGCTCCAACCTTGGAATAGGCCGGTCCCCAATTAATTTTTCAGCTTTGATTGAAGTAATTGAAGTAGTAACCAAATATTTGTTTTGAGTCTGTCCATAACCCGTTATGACGACCTCCTCCAGTTGATCAACGTCTTCAACCAATGCAATGTCGAAAACACTTCTATTCTCGATATTAATCTTTTGGGTTTCGAAGCCCACAAAACTGAATGTAAGAGAGCTAGCATCTTCCGGCAACTCAATTGAGAACGATCCTTCACCATCAGTGATTGTACCAATAGCTGTACCTGTCACAATTACAGTTACACCGGGAAGAGCTTCACCATCTGAGTCTGTAACTTTTCCGCTGACTCCATTTTGCTGAAAATCATACGAGCCAAGAGCTGCTGCAAATGATTCACTCTGTGAGATGATCACCATGCAGAAAATTAGATTAAGTAGTAGTTTCTTCATTTCTTGAAATTTAGTAGGGTCCTATTCCGTAAAAAGTATTTTTTTCCTATGCACTTTATCTCCAGTGAAAAGAGAAATTAGGATTCCTTCATTCAAAATACTGGACTCCTGAATTGAAATTATCCCGTCTTCGCTAAGACCTTTCCACACAAGCTTGCCAGTCAAATCAAAAATTTGTCCATTAAACAACCTATCTCCTGAAGTAAGCGAGATCCTTAAAAACCCTTTATCCTTTGAAAATCTGATTTCGTCCAAATCATCATTTGGTTCACTTCCAAGGATTACATATTCTTCCCAAAATTGGTAGTTTAAAGTTTCAAAAAGATCTGAGCCAGCCTTTAGCCACTTATCCTGGTTGACTTCTACTAACCACTGAGTTTTGATATGATCATTTACCTGTATCCTGGAATCTCCCCAACCTTGTCCACTCCACATCGGTTGGATGTCCCAGTTTACATTTATATACGCAAGTGCTTTAATTCTATCATTCGCATTGATCGTGGTGAATAACGGAGCAAACCACTCATCCCAATCCCTAACGCCATCACCGACTTTCAAATCCCTTCGAGGAGCAGCCTCAGCAATCATTATTGGTTTATTGTGTTCTTCAGCAAAGTCTCTAATACTCTGACCGGGATTGGAAGAATCAAAGTGAGAATATCCAACCCAGTTGACATATTCATCTCCAGGATACCATCGATCAATATTAGCCGTGTTGATACCCGCTGATTGCCATACAAAAGCTGCATTTCTAACACCCTCTTGACCAAAAACTTTTACAATATGAATCCAAGCTTCCTTGTAGTCATCCGGATCCAATCCATTCCACGGACCATCAAACTCGTAACCAATTCGAAGAAATATTGGTCTTTCAGAATCCTTGATCCAGTTAGCAAGAGATCTAATTTGTATATCTCGAATGCCGTCAATAATATTTTGTAATTGTCCATTGATAAATAGTCCGATGGCAATGCAGGAATTGTCAAATGATGGACTTGCGATATAAGCCTGGGCATTCACATCACCTGAACCCCAATTCGTTTGGCTTTTCAATCCCGCAAGGTTCGAAATTCCAGCATATGTAGTAACTCCGGCAGGTACATGCTCAACATTATCAACGTAACCATTGGGGTGACTTACTAAGCCTCCTACAGCACCCAAATCCTGACCAAGAATGAGCAATTTTTGACCATCTGCAGGTGCAAATTTTGCTGCCCCATTGTGAGCGCTTGCCTGAGAAAAACCTTCAAGGCAAATGAATAGCAATATAATGAATGTATTAAGGCGCATATGGTAATTAATGGGGCTGATCAATCAGCCCCATTAAGCATTTTAATTATGGTACAATGAACTTAAAATCCTTCACA
>JANQEC010000230.1 GCA_028278585.1 Cyclobacteriaceae bacterium
AGAAATCTTACAAGGTCATTTTCTGTAAAGGTTTTTATCATAGGCAATTTGATTCTGCTCAAACTTTTTTCTTAAGTTAATTAAAGCATACCTCATCCTGCCCAAAGCGGTATTGATGCTAACGTCAGTAGCATCTGCAATTTCCTGGAAACTCATTTTCATATAATGTCTCATCATCAACACTTCCCTCTGAGAATCCGGGAGTTCCTTTATATACCCCTTCAAGAGGTTGTAGGTATCCTGTTTAATGTGTTCTTCTTCGATGGATATTTCAGAAAATTCAAGTGTATTAAACACACTACTACCATCCTCCATTATTATGGTTGGATAGCGTTTTTCTTTTCTAAAATGATCAATGGACAAATTATGGGCGATACGAAGTATCCATGGCAAAAACTTGCCTTCCTCATTATACCGGCCAGATTTAATCGTACGGATTGCTTTAATAAAAACCTCTTGCAGGAGATCTTCAGCAGTGTATCGATCCTTTACTATTAAATAAATAGTGGTAAAAACCCTGTCTTTGTGACGATTGAGGAGTTCCTCAAATGCCTCTTCGTTACCTCCAATATAGAGTGACAGTAATTCACTGTCATTCAAACTTGTATTAATCATGTAATTCACCTGTTTGTTAACGTAGAGGTCTATATCATATTGTAGTGTTTTGGGTTTTTAAAATTTTAGTTCACAAGAATTTATCTTAAGGAATTCCTGTGTTTTAGTTTTCATTAGACAGTCATACCCCCAAAATGGTTGGAAGTATGTAAAAAAGTTTAATTCAGGTTAGCGGGTCCGGTGAATACTTTCTTCAAAAACCAACCATTTTCTTTGAGTAGAAATCTGACTGTTTTTTAAATGATCTAATCTTTTTTGGAGTTAAGCTGGTAACTTTGCGGGTCATTTTAATCCAAAGCACCAGTCATTTTGCATACGACAAAGGTTGATAATCTTGATCCAAAAAAATACATCATCATTAAGGGTGCTCGGGTCAATAACCTGAAAAACCTGGATGTTGCAATTCCTCGTGATCAACTAATCGTAATTACAGGATTGTCCGGATCTGGAAAATCTTCACTTGCTTTTGACACTCTCTTTGCTGAAGGCCAACGAAAGTATGTGGAAAGCCTCAGTTCCTATGCGCGTCAATTCCTTGGGCGAATGGAAAAACCCGAGGTAGATTATATCAAGGGAGTAGCTCCTGCAATTGCCATTGAACAAAAAGTAAGTGCAAGAAATCCAAGATCAACCATTGGGACAACCACTGAGATCTATGATTATATGAAGCTATTGTTTGCCAGAATTGGGAAAACAATCTCTCCTGTTTCAGGTAAAGAAGTAAAAAAAGATACAGTAACAAATGTTGTAGACTACATCCTTTCACATGAAGAGGAAACTAAGCTCACAATATCCACTCCATTAAAACTTAAGGAAAAGCGAACACTACAAAAAGAACTTGAAATCTTGCTAAGCAAGGGATATACAAGAGTCGTAATCAACAATGAGGTTGCATTTATTGAAGACATTCTCAACTCCGATGAGCAACCAAAAGGAAAGATTGAGATATTAATAGATCGTGCATCCGTTCAGTTGGATGAAGCCACTCAGTTTCGATTAGCTGATTCAGTTCAAACTGCATTTTTTGAAGGAGAAGGCGATTGTTTTGTTTCAATCGTAGATGGAAAGAAAAAGAGTTTTTCAGATCGGTTTGAATTAGACGACATCATTTTTGAAGAACCAAGCGTCAATTTCTTTAGCTTCAATAACCCTTATGGGGCTTGTAAGAAATGTGAGGGGTTCGGTCGCGTTCTGGGCATTGACCCGGACCTTGTAATTCCTGATCGTAACTTATCCGTTTATGAAGGTGCTATCGCTCCATGGAAAGGAGAAACTACCAAGAAATGGGTGGAGCCCTTAATCCGGGAAGGAATCAAATTTGATTTTCCAATCCACCGTCCAATAGCCGAACTTTCAAAAGAAGAATACGAACTGCTATGGACTGGCAACGAATATTTCAAGGGTATCAATGCCTTCTTCTCTTTTCTTGAGTCAAAACTTCATAAGATCCAATACCGTGTGATGCTTTCGAGGTATCGTGGCAAAACAACCTGCCCCGATTGTAGAGGAACCAAGCTGAGAAAGGATGCATCCTATGTGAAAATTGCAGGTTATTCGATAACCGACCTGGTCCTTCAGCCAGTCAATAAACTACTTCCTCTTTTTAAATCTTTGAAGGTTTCGAAAAACGATCAACAAATAGCAAAGCGCATCCTGGAAGAGATCCAAAACCGCCTATCGTACCTGGATAAGGTGGGCCTGGGATACCTCACACTTAACAGGCTAACAAATACACTTTCGGGAGGTGAATTTCAACGAATTAAGCTCGCAACATCTCTCGGAAGCGCATTGGTTGGCTCTATGTACATTTTGGATGAACCCAGTATTGGTTTGCATCCACGCGATACCGAACGATTGATTGACGTTCTTAAATCATTGCGAGATGTTGGGAATTCAGTAATCGTTGTAGAGCATGAAGAGAAGGTAATGGAGGCCGCCGATCAAATCATTGATATTGGGCCTGATGCTGGGATTTACGGAGGTGAACTCGTTTTTCAGGGAAATGTTGATCAAATAAATGGCAAGGACAATTCATACACTTCCAGGTACTTAAAAGGAGAAGAGACGATTGAAGTCCCTAAGAAACGAAGACCGTGGAGACAATCCGTAATTATTGAAGGAGCCAGGGAGCACAATCTGAAAAATATCAGTGTTGAATTTCCTTTGGGAGTAATGACAGTCGTAACAGGAGTGAGCGGTTCCGGGAAATCCACATTGGTAAGAAAAATTTTGACTCCGGCAATAAGCAAGTTGCTGGGAATCGTAGGGGAAGCTACCGGGAAATTTGACACCCTTTCCGGTCATTATAAAAAAATCACTCAAGTTGAATTTGTTGATCAAAATCCAATAGGCAAAAGCTCGCGATCCAATCCGGTGACCTACGTAAAGGCATACGATGCAATCCGACAACTATTCTCAGAACAGCCGATTTCAAAAAAGAATGCGTTCAAGCCGGCACATTTTTCTTTCAATGTGGATGGCGGAAGATGTGAGGTTTGTGAAGGAGAGGGCACGGTAAAAATTGAAATGCAATTCATGGCCGACCTGCACCTTACATGTGAGAGTTGCGATGGAAAGCGATTTAAAAGGGAAATTCTAGAAGTCACATACAATGACAAGAATATTTCTGACATTTTGGATCTATCTGTACAGGAAGCATTGGAATTTTTCGAAGGTAAGTCAGCTATCACAAATAAAATCCAACCACTTTACGATGTTGGACTGGGATACATTAAGCTAGGCCAAAGCTCTAACTCACTTAGTGGAGGAGAAGCACAACGAGTGAAGCTTGCCTCTTTTCTTGGAAAAGGAACCAAAGCCAACACCTCTGACCACATCCTTTTCATTTTTGATGAGCCAACCACTGGTCTGCATTTCCACGACATTAAGAAATTGCTGGATGCACTGAATGCACTCATTGAAGGCGGCAACTCCATAGTGATCATTGAGCACAACACAGAAATCATAAAAAATGCCGATTGGATCATTGACCTTGGTCCTGAAGGTGGGGATGAGGGCG
>JANQEC010000236.1 GCA_028278585.1 Cyclobacteriaceae bacterium
TGTCAAGTAATAGTTGAACACGGGTGTTCAACTATTACTTGACACGTTAGAAAAAAAGAAATCATATGAACCTATTTAAGAAACAGAAGAAGCTCCCTGTCACCGTGCTCAGCGGTTTTCTTGGAGCGGGAAAAACCACTTTGCTCAATCATATTCTTAACAACAGAGAAGGACTAAAAGTAGCGGTGATCGTCAATGACATGAGTGAGGTGAACATTGATGAGAAACTGGTCGCAAATGGGTCAAAGCTTTCGAGAACAGATGAGAAGCTCGTGGAAATGAGCAATGGCTGTATTTGCTGCACACTCAGGGAAGACCTGATGATCGAAGTGGAGAAGCTGGCGAAGATGAACAAATTTGACTACTTGCTTATTGAGAGCACCGGTATTTCTGAACCAATCCCCGTTGCACAAACCTTCTCTTTTGCTACTGGTGATGAACTGTATGATCTCACTCAGATCAGTAAGCTCGACACCATGGTGACAGTGGTTGATGCGCTCAATTTTTTCAATGATTTTGGAGGTGCAGATACCATTCTGGATCGGGGGATGACTGACGATCAGGAAGACGATCGTTCCATCGTGAACCTTCTGACTGACCAGGTGGAGTTTGCCAATGTGATTATTCTCAACAAATCTGACCTGGTTACCAATGAGCAAATAGGGGTGTTAGAGAAAATTTTGCACAAACTGAATCCTACTGCCAAAATCATTCGGACGACACACAGCAAAATAGACCCAAAGGAGATACTCAATACCGGACTATTTGACTATGAGATTGCCGAGCAATCCGCAGGATGGCAGAAGGAACTGGAACTGGCACAAAAAGGGATCGGCCATAATCCCGAGACCGAAGAATATGGCATAAGCTCTTTCGTCTACCAAAACTCGAAACCATTTCATCCGCAGCGTTTTCTTGAGTATGTAAGCCAGGATTTTCCTACAACGATTGTTCGCAGCAAAGGGATTTTTTGGATTGCATCAAGGCCGGACAGTGCCATCTTATGGAGCCAGGCCGGAGGGTCGCTAAAAGCCGAAGTTTATGGCCGATGGTGGGCGAGCGTTCCCATGAAACACAGGGCAATGAGCGAGGCCTACATTGAAAATCAAAAGATAATTCAGGAGAAATGGGACAAAAAGTGGGGCGACAGGATGAATGAGCTGGTCTTCATCGGGCAGGACATGGATAAGGAAAAGATCAATGCAGCCCTCGACGAGTGCCTGTTGACAGATTTTGAGGTTATCGGGATGGAATCCGGGAATACATTCCAGGATGACTGGCCGGTTTAGTAAGTACAGTCAAAAACTCAAGGGATTATGAAAAAGACACTATTCCTGATTAATATGTTAGTGAGTGTTCTGCTTTTTGCTCAGAACGGGAACGACAATTTTCAGCCACCAGAGGTACAGCCTGAAGTAGAAGCACTTCGTGCATCCTCACTGATCGAAGTAAATGGCCGTCTCGATGAAGGAGATTGGAACCGTGGTGAGGTCATTTCAACTTTTTTCAGGCGCGAACCGCGGCAGGGTGGATCCATCAGGTATGAAACTGAAGTGAAGTTTCTATATGATGACAAAAATCTGTACATAGGTGCCTGGTGCAAAGATTCAGTGGGGATCAAGGGTATTAGGGTACAGGATCTAAGGAGAGATTTTAGTTGGGGAGAAAATGACATTTTTGGTGTTGCACTTGATCCGCAAAACCTGAAACAGTATGCACAGGCATTTCAAACCACACCTTATGGCAACCAACGAGATTTTCAGAATTTCAGCGGCAATAACTTTGATACCGGGTGGAACACCCTTTGGAAAGTGCGTACGCAAAGAAACGAGGATGGTTATACGGTTGAAGTTGCCATTCCTTTCAAAACACTTCGGTA
This sequence comes from Cyclobacteriaceae bacterium, assembly GCA_028278585.1. Lineage (GTDB taxonomy): Bacteria > Bacteroidota > Bacteroidia > Cytophagales > Cyclobacteriaceae > Ekhidna. The sequence continues at coordinate 1,880 of JANQEC010000236.1, forward strand.
TGATCTCCCCGAAGAAGGAAGGCCGGTCGAATGGGGAGTCACGTTGGTCAGATACGCCCGACGAGATATTGAGGTATCTTCTTTTCCAGCCATTCCTCAATCTTTCACCCCGTATAGAATGACATATGCGGCCAAGTTGACCGGAATCGAAGTACCACCTCCATCCGCCAATGTTCGCATCGAACCCTATACATTGTATCAGTACGACCAGGTAAAGGATGGATCATCAGATATCTCGGATGGTGATTTTAAATTAGGAGGAGACGTGAAATGGGCCATCAATCCCAGGTCGGTGCTGGACCTGACGTTTAACACGGATTTTGCCCAGGCAGATGTAGACAGGGCAGTAAATAACCTTGAGCGCTTCAATATCTTTTTCCCGGAACGAAGACAGTTTTTTCTTGAAAATTCCGGAATCTGGGCTGGTGGGCTACAGCAATCCATTCGGCCATTTTTCAGCCGCCGGATCGGGTTGCAGGGAAGCTTCAATGCTGAACCTGCCCCTATTGATTTTGGAGCAAGATTTACACAACGAACAGACAAGCAAGCAATTGCCGGACTGTTTGTCAGGCAGGGAGATACCGGCACCTCTCAGACCTCTAATTTTGGAGTGGCCCGCTACTTAAGAAATTATGGCAGGGAAAACAATTTTGGGATTATGGTCACACAACGATCTGATGAACAATCAACGGAACCTGATCTTGAATCCAATAGCAATACTACTGTGACGCTAGATGGACAAATACGACCTACGAGTCAATGGGATATCCAGTATCTGTTTACAACTTCATTCGATGAGCAAAGTGGAGAAACTGGTTATGCAGGAAGAATCTTTGCTGGTAGCACTACAAACAACTATTACTTTGGTTGGGTGACAGAATACACGGATGAAAACTACAATCCGGCAATGGGCTTTGTCCGTCAAACGAATGTAATCAGACACAACCCAGGTGGATACTATATTTGGCGGCCGAAAACCGATTTCATTCGTAGATGGGATCCGGGAGTTTTTGTGAATTACAATCATGATGCTGCTGACCCATCCAGCTTCCAGCAATCCAGTCTTTACATTTTCCCTGTTTATACATGGTTTAGAGACAATAGCTTCTTAGAACTTTCTTTTACACCCACCTGGCAAAACATCAATTTCAATTTTGCTCCGCTGGGTTTACAAATTGCACAGGACGACTACTTCTACACCCGTTACCTCATCAGGTACAACACAGATCAGTCCAAGAAATGGTCCATCCAGGCATCTTACAATTTTGGTGATTTTTATGATGGAACCAGGAACACCCTCCTGCTTTCGGCCAGGGTAGCGCCTATACCTCATGCCGCGATTACGTTTGATTATGAGCGAAATAAGTTGGAGCGCATTGGAGCTGAAAACCGGGATCTGTCAACGGATTTAATAACAGTGGGCTCTCGCTTTGCGCTCAACCCGAGAGTGCAGCTATCAGCGTTTTATCAGTATAATACATTTGATGAGCAGGGAAGATGGAATGTTCGTGCAAGTTGGGAGTACCAACCGCTTTCATTTGTGTACCTCGTTTTCAACGACACAAGAATTGACACGTTAGAGAATCCATTGGAAGAGCAACAGTTTATTGGGAAGGTTACCTTCCTCAGGCAATTTTAATCCTCTCTCAGCACCGTAATTGGATTGGCATTGGCAGCTTTTCTCACAACAAGTCCGATGGTAAGAATGGAAATGCCAATTAGAAAAAGCCCGGTTGCAAGCATAGTGAAATGAGGGAAATCTATTCGATAGGGATAATTGAGTAGCCAATTATTCATCCAGTGGTAACCCAATGGGAAAGCCACCAGTAGACTGACTAGAATGATCTTGACGTATTTGTAGGAAAACATAAACACGATACCCAATGCATTAGCGCCCAATACCTTTCTTAGCCCAATCTCACTTTTCTTGTAGGCGGCCAGTTGAGAAACAAGCCCAAACAATCCCATAAAAGCAATGATGATAGCAACGCTTGAAGCTATTGAAATAAGAATATCGAGTTTTTTTTCGTTGCTGTAGAGATTTCCATACAGATCTTCCATAAAAAAATGGTCGATCGCGGTGCCTGGGGCAAAAGTGCTGACTTCTGCTTCTATTTTGGAAATGGCTAGCGCATTTACACCTTTATCTAACAATTTGCATGCAATGAAATGTGCCCGGGCAGGTTGGATATCCATTACCAATCCGTCGATTTCCTGATGCATGGATTCCAGGTGAAAATTAGCCAAAACGCCAATGATTCTACCTGCTCGTGGATATCGGCCATTTTCTCCTTGCGTTAGGTATTCAATAGTCATGTCAAGTGCTTGTCCAGGCGTAACACCCAGCATCTCAAGTGTTTTCTCATTTACCAAAAAGGAAGTAGTGTCCGTACTGATTAACGGATTGTAATCTCGACCTGCAATCAATTTCAAGTCATAAGTATCAATAAAATCTTCATCTATGTGGAGTCTTCCCAGGCCAAGGGTGTCGTTGGACATGCCACTTCCGGAGAATATGTAGCTGCTGTAATAGGGTTGGTCACCAGCTAGTTTATGTGAGGTAATTGAAACATTTGTGACTTCAGGTAGTGAGAGAAGTTGGTTTTTCACAAGAGGAAGTTCTTTAGTTGCAATATTGTTGGTAGAGATCATTAGCAACTGTTCCTGTGAGTACCCAAGGTCTTTCGCGAGTAGATAGTGTTGCTGTTGTTTGATTATTCCGATTGAAATGATCAATATGGCGCATATGACAAATTGAAAAAACATCAACCCGTCCCCCACAGAATTTTTACTGAACTTAGTGGTTGATTTCCCTTTTAAAGCGAGAATAGTCCCAACACTGGAGGCTTTAATCGCAGGGTAAAGTCCTGCCAAAAGGCTCACCGTGATTGCAATCAGTAAGATATAGACAATTAATAGCGGGTCGAACAGACCGAAAATGGTTAATTTTTTTCCCAACAATTGATTGAAAAAAGGCAATAACAATTGAGCCAATCCAAGTGAAAGAATCAGCGAAAGGAGAGTCATTAAACCACTTTCTAATACAAACTGATGAACCAGATCTGTTCTGAGTCCACCCATCACTTTTCGAATGCCCACTTCTTTTGTTCGCTTTAGAGAACGTGCGATATTGAGGTTTATAAAGTTGGCACATGCAAGAAACAGTATGATAATTGCCACACTTCCAAGGATGTATAAATATTGTTTGTTTGTTCCCGGTTTGAGTTCATTACTAGTTCCTGTCGTGAGATGGATGTCTGTTACTCTTTGAAGAAAAGCGGACCTTCGCTGATTCCATCCATTACCAATGTGTCGATCAAAAAAATCAGGAAACCTGGCTTCTATCTTTGCTACTTCGGCATCTTCCTGAATCTTTAGGTAGGTGTGATAATATCGAATGGTCCAGTTATCGATAATTTGCCAGAAGCTTTTAAGTGTACTGAACGAACAGATCAGATCAGCCTCGAAGTGCATCTTTTCAGGCATAGTCCTCATAACGCCGGATACGACAAGGTCTACTTCACTGTTGTATGTCAATACTTTACCTATTGGGTCCGTATTTCCAAAATACTTTTTAGCAATTTCTTCACTGATCACTACTGTATTGGGTTGACTCAGTGCATTTTTTTGATCACCTACTATAAGGTCAATTTTGAAAAAGTTGAGTAGCTGCTGATCTCCCCAGATCAGGTCAGATTCATAAAATGAAGTGTTGGAAGATTTATTGGAGACAAGCACATCTAGTCTATACTTCATGATCCGACCTGCATCAAGCAATTCAGGAAATTCTTCAACCAAAGCAGGTCCCCACGGGGCTCCAGTAAAGGCTGTGTTTTCAGTTTGACCATTATCGGAGGTAGTTTTTGAAGTCAACCGATAAATATTGGGTTCCGGATGTTGTTGGTCGTAGCTTGATTCATACCGGATAAAAATGAAAATCAAGATGCAAATAGCTATGCTGATAGTGAGACCAAATACATTGATAAATGAATTGGTCTTACGTCTAAGTATGCTTCGATAGGCTGTTTGGGCATAGCTTTTAAGTAAGGAAAATGAAGTAAGGGTTTGCATAGTTTTAGTGTGGGTGTGAATTAGCTCTTTTGGAAGAAATAGAGATAAGGCTTTTTGGTGGGCATCCTGGAATTTTATTCCTTCTGTCATTTTGGTTTCAACCTCTGTGCAGATATGATCAAGTAGGTCTTCTTTGAGCGGAGGGTAATGGATGCCTCGCTTGATCAAATCTTGCTCAATTAGTTGAACCTGATTTTTAGTCAATTCCATCAGGCAGGACTTGGGTTAAAGATATCTTTCATCGTGTTTACGAAGCGCTCAAACTCATCGATTTTCAGTTTCAAACTGTTCGACCCGGATCGGGTAAGCGAATAATACCTACGGGTTCGATTCCCGATGGTCACTCGCTCGGCAGTAACCCAACCCATTTCGTCCATTTTGTGAAGAATAGGGTAGAGAGAGCCTTCCGTCACTACAATTTCATTGTTGGACAGCGCTTTGACTTTCTGAGTGATCTCATAGCCATACATACGTTTATGTTCAGACAAGACCTTCAGAATGATGGTTTGAAATGTGCCTTTTAATAATTGCGATGAATACATGGTTTATCAATGCATTGAATTACGATGTTGTAAACATAATACGACTAAAGTTGAGATGAGTTGCAGATGTTGACCTTTCTGGTTGATATTATTTTACTGGCCTTATGCTTGGAAACAACCTGTTATAGGTTTCCATTTTCTGAGGATATTCCCTGGAATAATGTTCCTCAATGATTTCTTCGAAGGTAAGTTCAGTATTCTTTAAATATGTTTCAAACTCCTCTAAGGATAGAACTAACAAATCACTGAAGTGACCAAGTATTTCGGGATTCTTGGTGACAATGATGTATTCAATGTTTCCATCATTTACCTGGCCTGTCAACCTTGATTTTCTTCGCTTGACTTTATACTCCCAATCTTCTTTTTGTTTGTTTAGATTTTCTGAAATGATTTTAGGATCATGAGCCTGAATGTTTGCATGAAGAGCGTAGCATTTTGCTTCAATATGAATTTTGTGTGAAATGGAAGAATTTTCTAGTATCAAATCAACATCACCAATCATATTTTTTCCTTCGTAAAGCATTAGGTTTCTATTAGCAACACGGTATCCCAATCTCTTCGCAACTTTGATAATCTTCTCTTCGAATTGAGAAGAAATTCGTTTTTTATACATTTCTCCGATGCTTTTGTCGCTCATCAATGTATAGTGCGTATTCAATTGCAGAGAGCCAATTAGAAGTTCAAAAGAAACCAGATAGTTTTTGCCTAACTTAATAATGGGGGTCCTGCTTACTTGGTCGTATCTGAGTTCCATCGGATCAAATTCAGCAGTTTTAAAGATGAATTTGTCTAAGATTTTTAAAAAGGAGTTTCCAAGCTCTTCGCTGGAAAATATCAACAATTTTGAAAAATTGATATGATTTGAAAGGTCAGTAGAATCAATCAACATTTCATTTGTGATGGTGAAATCGGACTCTTTCTTTGAAACTCGCTCTAGAAATAAGTAATGGATTCTCCAAATTGAATTTAGGAAGTCAGTAATATTTCCTTCAAATACAGTCGTGAACAAATCATTATGTTCATTGAATTCATCATAAAACTCCTGCAATGATTGTCCTAAACTTTTTAATCCAAGGCCATCTTGTAGATTATCCTGAATTCTGATACTGTATTTGTTGAATTTCTGAACCCGTTCATTTTTGCCTAATTCGGATATATCGACTTTGATTTGGTCTGTTGTGGTATCCAGTTCAGCTTCAGTAAACAGATGAATTAGGTTAATTCCTTGATACTTACTGTTGATTATTCTAACGGTATTTACCAAAGCTTCTATCAATAAAGGATCTGGGTTTCTAGATGGTTTTTCTTCAAAAACGCCCTCCGTTAATAAGTAACCAATCAAATACTTATAGATATCGACATGCTGAATTTCGATTACTTTTTCATCTGGATCAGCGCCTCTTGCCTGGCCATTATGGTATTCAAAATTGATTGAGGCTAAAAAGTAGAAGAGTTCCTCGATTCCACAACGTTCGACTATTAATCGAAGAACCGCTAGATCTTTTTTGATGTCATTAATCAGATCAGCTTCAATTACTTTCTTGTTTTTTGTATTGCTCATTTGCAAAAATCAGGAAGTTATCGGATTATAGCACAATAAGAATCTTGGGTTGATTATCTCAAACTCAATCGCTAAAAATCCATTCATTTAAGTACTGATTCAGATAGGACCTTCAAGGAATTTCTTCTTGAGATTCGATCCATTGGTTGGTCTTCACTTACGCGTCCAGGATGAAAGCCAAATGTTCTATCGAACCGCTGACCTGCTGTGTTTTCTTTTGCTTGTTTTCCAGGTGAGCATTCCAACTGTATTGCTTACGAAGTAGTTACAGATTTTGCAACTTGTCTTTGAGCAGCCCAGGCACCTAAAAAGGCAGCCGAGATCTTTGAGAAATTTGCCAGAAGGAAGCCAGCAGAGATCATGGCGGTAGCCTGGTCAGCCAAAACTACAATAGATGCATCTATCAGCAACGAAAGAAGCACATACAGGAGTGCATGGAGCATTATTCCATTTTTCACTTTTCTGCCAATCCATCGCACCATTAAAAAGATTGGTAGTGGAGCAAAGAAAAAGACAAAAGGAGCACCTGTATTTTGTGCAAACTCGTTGTAGTATTCCTGGTTATGCCCCACATCCATTAGCATTGAGTAAAAGGCCACAAATAAAACATGGCATAAAACAAGTAAAATCAGGGTGCCGAACGAAATCAGGAATATCAGGTGCCAGTAAATTTTTATACTTTGAGTCATAATTTTCTTATTAGTTTTTGAATACTATTTTGTTGCTGTAATTCAACAGTGGCATAAGTATGAAAGCTCCGAAACAAAATCGACATATCTTCTAAGGTATTACTCTTTCCTATCCATAGTAAGCGCTTTGAGAAGGAAGAATGCAGGAGGATTAAGGCAAGTCTTTTGCATGATTCGATCTCATAAAACCGGAGGGAGTACTGTCGGTGTGCTTTTTAAAGACACGGTTAAAAGAAGATTTATTATTGAAGCCGACATCTAAAGCAATCGCCAGGAACGTGTAGTGATTAAACTTTGAATCCAAAATACGCGATTTTGCTTCCTCAACCCTGTATCCATTTACGAAATCGAAAAAGTTCTTATTGAGTTCGCTATTAATGACCTGGGAAAGTTGATAAGGTTCGATGTTTAAGGCATTCGCAACGTCATTGAGTTTTAATTCTGCATTCAAAAATGGCTTTGATGTCTCCATGTATTGCAATAGCTGTTTAGTATATGCTTTAGCAACATGCTTTGGTAAGGTGGTGTTTCGATATTTTGGCAAATCCTGAGTGTGTTCCGGGCTTGCAAAAATTTTCGGATTTCGAATTGCATTGAAACCCACGGCATGTACGAAAAATGATATCAAAAGCATGACAATATAGAATGACTGCTGATGATTGGATTGTAAAAAGAATAGCTGAAAATAAGCGACAAAAAATAGAATCATGTAAAGGCTAAAACCCAGTGATATTTTTTTGAACCAGGCACTGTTGATCACATCCGGATTGGAGAATTTCTGAATGGACCCTTCCTCAATCCTGCTCACAAATGAATGAGTAACATAAAAATAGATAAGCATTTGAATAGAGCTTAATGCCAGAATAAGAAATTGGGCGATTGGAAAAATGACATAGCCATTGCCCAGGATTTGCCCGATATGGTCAGATTTTTCATGCGGTGCCTGTGCATAAAAGGGCAGCAGGATGATGTAGCAGAAAACAGAAGGGGCAAAATGAAGCGCCTGTTTTAAATCAATCCGAAATTCATGCTGGTGGAGAGAAACCGTGTAAAGATGAAAAATGGGTCCGATAAGAAAGATGAAGGGTACGCTGATCCCAATAAGGTGTGGAGCTTGCTGATAAAAGCCTGTTGCAATGTTTAAATACTCGCTCAGGTGAAAAGATAAAATAATCAACAGAAATGCCAACAAGCGATTTGACAATTTGCGCCCATTTTTATGCACTAAAAGGCCAAGTGCGATCAGTAAACCCTGCAGTACTCCAAAAAGGAGAAAAGTAGGCCAAATTTCTATTGGGATGGAAGAATAATCATCCATGATGCGTATGTCATCGAACGAACTAAAAATGAAATCTAACCTTTTTTCTAAAAAATCTATTGTTAACTAAAACGGTGATTTTTCTAATTGGTGGATTGGTGGATTAGTTGATTGGTTAATTGGTTAATTAGTGGATTGGTTAATTGGTAGGTTGGTTAATTAGTGGGA
>JANQEC010000293.1 GCA_028278585.1 Cyclobacteriaceae bacterium
CTTTTGTCCCATAAACTTTGGCAAGGCTTGCACGATAAGATGCCCATCATAGTTTCTGAAGTTGTGGAAAAACACTGGAATTTTGTGTTCCTTGATGAGGTTGATGTTACATTTGCTATGAGCAGCACCACGATATCTCCCAGTTAGATGATCATGATCACGCACCAACAAATTGTAATCATAGACGAATGAGCTATTAATAAGCATATTCTACTTATATTTTTTCGCATTTAAGAAAAGTACCCGTTTACCTTTCTTGTAGCAATCTGATTATCATCAAAAGCCTTATAGCAGAGATAGCATTGTGTTGTTTCCTCATAGCGACGTTCCTCACTTGGATTCATATGGATGCGCTTGTCCCTTTTTAACCATGTGACACAGACTCGTTCAACCTCCAACATTTGATCGAGAAACCATTGAGTACAGTCAGGTCCAGTATAATGACGATATTCCATGTTCACATAAGGGACGCGTCAGATCAGCTTGAAACCAACAGAACATGGGATTTGGTCTTGGAAATTGAACGATTTCATCCCCAGAGGAGGTTGCTGTTGACCAGTAGGTTGGGTAATTGCGGCATGATTAGCGCATACAATGAAAGGAGCAGCTGCATGAAACCTGAAGATTTGAAATGCAAACTTGTTTTCCATTCTAAAAATTGTAGTTAAGAGATAAAACTCATCAAATTCAGAGCACAAAAAATTTCAAAGCTAACATACCGATAGTGCTTAAACTTTAGCTTCGATCCCTCTGGAGGCATAGTATATATCAGATCTGAAAAGTCTATTCTTCTGCAGTAAAGATGATGCGTATCTAATGCATTCTCTGATGAAAAATGGGAAAGGCATCGCTTACACCAGAGGAGCTTGTGACGATTTTTGCGAATATCTGCCATGAATCTTGAGAAGGATCTTATCCAAGCATAATGTTCATTCCAGTATAAAAGATCAATGGTTTTGGCGAGGTTTTTCTGGCTAACGTAAATGGGATAGCGCGCTCGACCTTCGTCATCATAAAATGAAAACACATTGATCCCTATCTGAAGACGATCTTCAATAGATGGAATTTCGTTTGGGGTAATTGGATAATCCAAATCAGACAAACCATATTCCTGGAAATATCTTTCATAATGATGATAGCGCTCAGCGTTCATCGCTACAGGTATTAAAGCCGAAAGAATAGCGTAGCCAAAACATCTACAATCGCGGTTGTTCACATTGACGATAGCATGTTTGTTTGCGAGAAATTGTGGCAATTGTGAATACGATCCTCCTGCTAGAGGAAGGTACTCAGCCACTCTGAATCGACAGGATAGCACCTTGTTTAGCACCAAACCAGACTGCTCCCTGATAGAATGAGCATTTCGTTGCAAGATTCTGGATTGAATATCCTTGAGTATCTGTGGCAATTCAAATTCATTAAGCAGTAGCAGTTTGCCAGTGTGAAGGTAAAATGGTGGTAGGTCCTGTTCGGACTTAGCTGGGTGAATATAGGAAACCTTGAGTGACACCCAAAATTTAATTCCCTTTTTTGTGCTAATGTCTTCTTTATCAGCACATCCAGATAGTTTGTAAGATTCCGCAGATAGATCAACAAGTCATTCTTAGGTCCCTGAGTTTGCAGTTCTGTGTCTTGAAGGAGACCTGATAGAGATTTTTGCTGATAGGTATGATGAAAGTCGTCTTCATCAACCACTTCCAAATCTGAATCTTGTGCTTCTATACCTCCTCCTATTTGAACAATGGGTTTCTGCCGGAGGGTCTCAGCTTGAAATGAGTCAGATTCGATATTTGCCAGACCCATATTTGATATAGAGTCACTAAGATATTCATCGATAATAACCATATCGTCCCAATTGAATGAATGCTCTTGATCATCCTCCATGATTTCATCAACCACAATATAATCTTG